>JACDGC010000020.1 GCA_013815535.1 Ktedonobacterales bacterium | reverse complement strand
GCAGCACATAGCGTCTTTGCCTGCTGTAAGAGATGGGTCAGTTCCATCTCAGGTCGTTCCTCGGTGCGCCCCGCAAGCAGGGCGAAGCATTATGCGACACGGCGCTCGGCATTGGCCAGCACCCGGTCGAGGGCACACTGCGACGTGAGCAGACTCGCCAACGAGTGGCCGTCGTCGGCCACCGTACGCGCCAGGCGAGTAGCCAGTTCCCGCGCCGCTGGGCTTCCGTCAGGCAGGGCATCGAGCAGCGCGTAGCCATAGTCGATGAGATAGTCCTGACGCTCCTTCGCCCGTGCGCGTGCCAGGGTATACGCGGCATAGACTTGGGCATAGGAGACCGGCTGCGCCTGGTGGAGCGCGTCCAGGCCCGCAACGAATTGCCGCACCGGCGTGGCAACACGCTCCGGCAACCAGGACACCACTTCGCGCAGGGTCGCCAGCGCATGTACCTCAGAGCGCACCCGCTCGCGCTGCCACGCTTTTGGGCTTGTCTGGGCATCGGCGATGGTCGTCATGCGGCTACCTCCAGCCAGAGTTGTCGGAGATGCTGCCGGGCGCGACTGCGCCGCATCTTGCTGGGGGCGCTTTCGCGCACCCCGGCAACGGGGGAAGGCGTGAGGATCTGCACCAGCGTAGTGCGTTCCGCTGGCGTGAGTTGCCGCCAAATCTGTCCGAAGGCCTCGGCCTCGGCCAGCCGTTCCACAAAGGCAGACGCACTCCCATCGACGACGTCAAACCCCGCATCGCTCTTGGCCATGGCGAGGTCGGCAAAGGGAATCTGGCGGATGACCCGCCGACGGCGCAGCTCGTCGAGCGCGCAATTGGTGGCGATGCGATAGATCCAGGCCTGCGTCGTCACGTGCGTGCCGGACTGGAGCGCCACGAGCGCTCGAGTAAAGGTGTCTTGGGTCAGATCAGCGGCAAGATCTGTATCATGCAAGATGCGCGCAATATGGCGGACAATCGCGGCTTGGTGGACGACATAGAACGCCTCGAACTCGGCGAGGGTGAGGATGGCCATTATTCCCCTCCTGCGCGCATCGCCAGCGACAGGGCCAGATGGGGGACAGCGCGCCGCACCAGACCGCGACCCAGCGTCACAGTGATGGGGGTGCCCAAGCGCAGTTCCGCCCCTTCCAGGGTCTCGGCCCAGGCGGGCAGCCGCCACGCCAGCGTGCGGGCCAGATCAAAGCGCCAGAAGTGCGCCTGGCTGACACACCAGAGCTGGCCAGTCATCGCCAGCAAGTACGTGGCAAGGAGACAGCCCATTGCAGACGATGGTTCACCCACGATGCGCGCGTCGGGCTGGCGTTCCAGCCACTCGTACAATTTCGCGGGATCCAGCGCCCGTTCGGCGGCCTCATAGATGATCGCGAGTTCCCGCTGCTGAATACTCGTTACCACAATGGTGTAGGCGGGCACTGGGGTGGTGAGCACGTTCATGCCGCCACCTCCAGTAAGCGGTGGTGCAGCGCGGCCACCAATTCGGCGGGAATCTCGCGCGGCATCCGTTCCAGCGAACGCAGCAACCGTTCCCGACTCGTGGGGGGCAACTGGCGCAGATCCTGGTGCGCGACCTCTTCCAATCGTGTGCGCAGCAGGCTCAGATAGTGTGCCTTCTTCCGGGCTAGATAGCGTGCCCGGCGGCGCAGGGGCATGGTTCTCATGCGCGCACCTCCTGCGCGAACCATTCGCGCTGCGCCGCCGGGGTGCTGATCCACTTCACTTCGGCCAGCAGCAGCAACGCCGCTTCGACCCACGCGGTGATCGCATCCGGGCGGCCCGTCTCGACCAAGACATAGTGCAGGCTCTGCATGCATAGTTCTCCCAGACGCGCGACGATGGCGTGGTGTCGGTCCGGTTCCGTGGTAAGTCGGCCCATCTCATCGAGGATCCGCGCTCGGAGCGACGCGATGACGCGCAGATCGGCACCATCCACAGGCACTTCGACCATCGGCAGGGATTGGGGAAGGGTCGTCACCAGGTGCGCCAACAGGTCCCGCTGCGGCGCGGTAAGCGTCGCTTGCGCCTGTGCGGCTAACGCATAAACCGTCGTACTCACGACCGCACCTCTCCAATGCTGTGGCGCGGAAGACGCTGGGCCACGGTGGCACGCAGCTGCTGACAGGTGGCACAGGGGCAATGCTGCACACAGAATCGCCCGTGCAGGAGTGCTGGTTGACACCCCTTGCTCTCAGGGCAAATGCCGGTGTGCTGGTGGCGCAACGCAGCCATACTGTCGCGCCTGGGACGCATGGAGACGGTGGCCGGCGAAGCGGCAGAAGTCGTCATTCTTCTACCTCCCGCAACAGCAACTCCCCTGGCGCAAGTGCGTCATTGATCTGCCCAACAAGCACAGGTAGAAAGGCGTAGTCGTCTTGCGATTGTGCTCTGTGCAGGTAGGCCTCCAATGGGGGCAGTTGAACGGCGAGATGGATGGCAATATGGACATGAGTGGGCTGCAAACGTGCGACCACATCCTGTCCATATTCCAACAGATACGTGACACGATCGACCAATGCATTGTTCTGGGTGATTTGGAGGAGATCGCCGCATGGTTCTGGCTTTGGAGCCAGTGGAGGTGATAGAATAGACACAAAGGTTCCTTTCGGGTGTGTTTAACCCCACACCCAAGGGCTTTGGTTACGGTTCCGCTCTCGTCTCCCGCCAAGTTGAAGAGAGCGGTTCTTTTTTTTGAGGCATCTCGAACCGCTTTCGCTCAAAGATACCGCCACTACCATTGCTACCCGGAGAATGCCGGGGATGGAGCAGTAATCTGAGTATAGAATATGTTAAATAGATTGTCAAGAGTATCTAGTCTATCGATTGACTAATTAGTATAAAGATGGTACTATTGGTATGTCACTACTTCCGAAGGAGATTTCTGCATGCCAGATAAAGAATGGTACACGCAAAAAGAAATCGCCGACATGCTCGGCGTTGATATAAAGAAAGTTTGGCCAGCCGTTGCGACACTACGACGTACGGGGGTAATTCGCACAGCTGAAGATCCACAGGATGAGCGTGTAATGCTAGTACACGCTTCGGCTATCGATGCTATTAAAAGAGCATTACGGGTCAGTTAATGTGGTTTCAGCGAAGGCGAGAGCAAGCCGCTCTCGCTTTTTAGTACCCTCATTCCAGCTTTAAAAGTTAAAAGTGAAAGCGACCGGGAATTGCTAGCAAGTTTTTGAGAAAACGGAGAAAGGAAGAACGCATCGGTGAGTGATGAAGCGAAACGATGGAATAACACCCCTAAAACAGCACAGATGGGGAGCAAACTCCGCAAACATGATGGCCATCTCGCCCTCTTTGAGCATTTCCCCATCCGCCGAACTTGGCACAATGGAGAATGGTGGTATTCGTGTGTTGACGTGATGGGGGCTTTATCGGCCAGCCCTCGTCCCGCAAACTATTGGTCAGATTTTAAGCGTGATCTCCTCAAACAAGAAGGAATTGCGACACACGCTCTGGGCGTGTGTCGCATTAAACTCCCCAACGAAGCCGGCGCATTGCGCGAAACTGACTGTGCGAATGCTGAAATCTTGTTACGTTTGATTCAGTCAGTCCGATCTCCAAACGCCGAGCCTTTCAAGATATGGCTGGCGCGCGTTGGCGCGATGGTCATGGATGTCGGCGAAGAACGCCCCCTGCGCCAGCAGTATCGCGCCCAGCTTGACCAATCCGAACGCGATCTCCATGAATTAGTCGAATTCCAGGGAGTTGTCACTGTTGAAGAACATGCCCAACTGACCGATGCGAACTATGGGAGCCTCTACAATGTCTCATGTGAGATGGACATGCTGCGTCGCCGCAGAACTTGGCCAGGAATGCTCCCGGATACGATGGGATCATTGGAGCTCGCCGCCAACTTCTTTCAACGTGAACTTGCAGCTGACATGATTCGCAACCGTAACGCCCAAGGAGTTCACGCAGTAACAGAGACAGCCAGGGCGGCGGGGAAAGCCGTACGAGGTGCAATCGAGCAAGGTGGCGGAACGCTACCAGAGGATATGCCACAATATCCGCCGCTCCCGCCAGGTGAATGGATGCCCCCGGGCCATCCGCGACGAATACAATGGGATGAGCCGATGGAAGAAACCGAGGGTAGCTCGGTTCCCATCATAGAGATCAAGAAACCAGAGTAAAAAATCGGAGACGAGAAGAGAAAGATATGGATGGAGTGAAGCGCGCGATTTTTTAGTTCATACATTCTATGCGAAAGCATCACACTCTTGCCTGTTTTGTTCTCTCTTGTTATGTGACACAACACTGGGGGCGGCTGGGAATCACGGGGAAATTTGTGGGAAAGGATGCAAAATATGAGCAAGTCACAGCGTCGCAAGGCCAGTAACATGCAACTGATGCCTATTGAGCAACAACAAGAATTGCAGCAACGCCTAGCTCATCGTCGAGATGTTGAAGAGGCGGTGAAACTTCTCATGGCGGCCCTCGCTGAATTACTCAACCATGACAAGAAGTTGCTCAAGGGATTTGCTGCAAAGTTTCACGCCAGCGGGCACCGAGGACAGTATCTTGAAAATCCCAACGATACCGCCCGCCGTCGCCAGTTAGCAGCACAAGTTGAGGCACGGATTAAAGAAACTCCCTTAAATTGGATGGGCGCTGTTGAACTGAGTTACAATCTTCAGCGCATGATGATGATGATTGATGAACTCGACCATATTGACCGCGAATCCGAGACCATGCAAAGTATCCTAGAGACCTATGAAGGCATCGGGGAAATTATTCGTTTACGGGTCTATGCCGAAATGGGCCATTGGCCTGAAGAATTCCCTGTCCCACGTGATAGAATTACGGGAGACGAAAACGACGATTTGTTCAAACTGACAGATCACCAGCCAACACTTTTTGATGGGGCATGATGATGGAAACGACGCAGATCGGGCCAACTCGACACCAATGGAAAACGAAGAATCCAAAGGTGATTGCCCGTCTTGACTATCTGCTAGCAAAGACGCTGGCTGATGTTCAGCCATTTCTTGGTGAGGAACACACCCTCTTGGGCGTTGATAAAGACGCAAGCAAGCGGGAAGTCAAGAATGCTTATCGGCGGCAAGCCCGTAAGCTGCACCCCGACAAGGGCGGCGATGAGGCAGCGATGAAGGTCCTCAACGCAGCATACAAGAAAGTGTTGGCGGCAGCGAAAGCATAGATTTATATTGGCAGGTTCATGTGGGCTATTGATGCTGCAAGGATCTTTCAGTAAATCTTGCCGTGCTGACACATATGGGTTGGTGCCAAAAGCCAAGATTTGCAAACGCGCCAGCAAAATTGGCAACGTAGGTCAGGAGAATAGAAGGGAAAGAGAGCGAACTTCCGCAGTTGAAACTGACTGAGCGACAACCGCCATTGTTTTAGAAGGATGATGCCATGACACCGCCGACTAGTCCCCCAAAGCGCTTTAATCCTTATAAAACATCAACTGAGACGGATACGACGCGACACGCAAAAGAACGGATCGCAGCTTTTTGGGAACGGACCAAAGAGACAGATCCCAAGCTCTATCGGCAGCACCTCCGTGAGCAAAAACAAGAGACAACGGATCAAGTATTGTATGAAGCATTCATTGACACATCTGAGATGATTGATTTCATGGATGGTGTGCGAGCGAGAGTCGCGGCCCGTCGCGCCAACACACTTAGCAGCGAACTGGCCCTCTTGGAAATTGATGGCAATGCTAACAAGCGTGAGGTACGCAACGCTTACCGCCGCAAAGCCCGTAAGTTGCACCCGGATATGGGTGGCGACGCTGATGCCTTCAAACAATTACATGAGATCTACCGTCGAGTACTGTCATATGCGAAGGCATAAGGGTTTTCATCAGGTGCATGATGTACGCAATAGTCTTATTGGAAGGCATGTAAGAAAGGCAGGTCATTCAGGATGCTCAATGAATGGATGATGCATGCCGTTGTAGCGGCTGGACTAATCTACTCTTGAGTTTTTGCCATTGTAATATGATCAATCGCTCAGCAATGCTTTCAGCGCGGCTGCTTGAGGTTCGCTATAGAAGATGGGATCAACCTTTTCGACAATATCACCAGAGACTTCTAAGAACGAACGTTTGTTTTCGACAGGGATGAGGGCGCGCTTCGCGCCATTGTCCATCGCAACCTGAAGCGGTTCGGAGAGGGTACGAGCTGGGAGAATATTGCCTGAAATGGTAAGATCGCCAACAACGACAAGTGCCGGACGTACCGATCTGCCCTTCATGGCCGAATATAAGGCGATGAAGAAGGCGACCCCCACAGGCGCAGCATGGGAACTTCCCATCAAGTTCACGGCCTGGACGTGGAAATCGTTCATCTCCAATTCACGTTCCACACCCAACTCGTGATGGCGAGCACGGACATAATCAAATGCAGTCGTTGCGGCGTTGCGCGTAATGGGATCTGGGTTGCCGCTGATGCGTAACTTCCCATTGCCATTGGGAATCTTAGTCACTTCGACGCGGTGCAGTGCAACTTTGTCCTCAATAGTGAGGCTGGCAGCGTAGACAGAGCCGGGGGGCAGGGGGTCGTTTGAGATAAGATCCCGGCCGCCTTCTTCGGGGACGCCAACGAAATGTTCCTGGGGACCATACTCATCTTCTCCAGCCTCGATATACGAAAAGCTGGTCTGATAATATTCAAATGCCCCCAGCTTCTTCAACTGTTCTTTCACGCGGCGACGACCTTCGAGGGCGAGTTCGAGATATGAGCGGAGTTCGTCGTGTGTCGGTGTACGGTCAGGATGTAGCAGTTTCACGAAACCTGAGACGGTGCGTTGCACGGCTTTGACATCACGGGTATTCAAGTGTGAACCAAATGTAAACTGCGTCATCAACAGATCAGTAAAGTTGTGTTTGCGGAGCTCGCGCAGAGCTTCAGCCAAGTAATCAACGACGAAACCATAACCATCCGTCAATAAAGCATTGCTCATCTTTGGCATCTCCCAACCAGGGAGGTAGAAATGCAGCCGATCAATGAAGGCCATATCGTCACGCATCGATTCGGGCAGAGGCGCGAAGAGGTGTGAACTACGGACCAGGACATCTACCGGCTGGTTGATATTACCTAGGAAGGTCATTGAAGCTTCCGCTGCAATCTCTTCGCGGCCACGCGAGAAGGAGCCGGACTCCATATAATCCTTAAGGATCTGAACGGTCGGCTTGTCGAATTGAATCCCAGCTATCTCATCGAAGGCGACCAGATCCCACAGCCCCACCAGCCCGACCTTGTTGGTGCCCATATTGAAGAAGAGGTTGGCAACCGTCGTATGGCCACCAGAGACGAGGATGGCATAGGGCGTTGTCTCACGATAAATATAGCTTTTACCTGTGCCACGAGGCCCCAACTCGATGAGGTTATAGTTGCGCTCGACCAGTGGCAAGAGTCGTGCGAGCGTAAGGAGCTTCAACCGTGGGGTCATCCCCGACGGTTCCATACCGATACTACGAATCAACAGATCCGTCCATGCGGCGGTGGTCAATTGCTGCCGCCCCGCAATGTACTCGGCCATGTCGAAACCCGCGATCTGGATCGGCTGAATATCGGTGACCCAGAACGGGTGTTTCTCGCGCTCGTCATCATCCTCGCCGCGATACTCGAGGCTGATGCGCGCCCAAATGCCCCCTTCGAGGAGACGGGGGTATTGGCGGATGAGGCTGGGGGCAATGTTCAAGAAGCGGTTGCCGAAATTGGCCATCTCGCCCCAATCATCGCGCTCCGTCGAACGGACCTTGAGCTTATCAATGAAGGTACCTTGGCCGTTCGTCTTGACATCGAACATGGCTTTGTTCGCTTCATCAGGACGAATGAAGTTTTGGCTCACCTGAAAGTTGACGAGACGCAACCCAGATTGAATTGCGAGTTCATCATCCGTCGCACAATATTTGCCCAACAGATATTCTAAGACGTAGACGGGTACACCTGCCCCAACCTTGACCTGGCGGACCAGATCTTTGCGAACCACTTTGCCAGCGAAGACATCATTGACATTGTTTGCGGGGTCTGACATTGCTGCTTCCTCCATCAGATGGCGATCGCCCAAGTAAGTGGCAGGTTGGCGAGTTCGCGGCGCGTGCTGGCATCAAAGAGCCGTAAGGTGATCTCACCGACAGGGGGGCGCTCAACATCTATCTGTATGATATGATTTTCCGTGACCTCCAGGGGGAGTTCTGGGCGGACACTGGGCGTAAAGTTTGCCAATGGTGAGCCGTCCTCAGGATTTTGCGGGAAGCCGATGGCTTCGTCACCCGCTCGCAACTCCAAGATCATGGTGGGCGGTGGGGTATTGAGCAGCGTGCGCGCCTTCCCCTGCACGACCACCGTGAAAATACGCGAGGTGATGGCCGGACGTTTGACTTGCATGCTCCATTCCCAATCTGCATGCGTGCTGGTAACAGGTGTGGCGACAGCAATCTGGGCGACGGGGATCACCAGTTCTGGAAGCGAAAGACCGCCATGCATATAGGCGCGGTTGCCACCCGGAGCACGGAAGACGCCCAGGCCCCAGGGAACAGCGAGATCATATCCCCCAGCAATGCCAAAACGCTCCAGCGGGACGCGTAACACATCGGCATTCTGAGTGCCACCACGCCCGACCCAGGCACGGCGATGGAGGTCCACCTCCTCTCCGCCAGGGGGATCGATAGCCATATCATCGCCTAGTGCTGCACCATAGAGGTGGCCGTGATCTGCGGTGATGATGATAATGTCGAACTTTAAGCCGCGGAGACTGTGGCAGGCATCTTCTACCGTGCGCAGCGTATCATCCATCACTGGACGGAACGCGGCGCGGTCAGTTTCACCACCCTCATCAATATCTTGCGAGGTGACGATGAGCAGGTCGGCTTTCGTCCAGGTTGGGGTGCCATGATGCTCGCGCAACTCGGCGAGGTGAATATCCGCGATCTTGGCAGGGGCATCCGCAGCGTTGGTCAATCGTTGCGCCTTTAGCCAGGTTAGGCGACTTTTGCGATCAAACAGTGAGGTGTCGCCAAGCTTTAGGCCAACAGTTCCGCGCTTCGCGACAAGTTCCACCTGTTGCTCAGCACCGGGCAGCAGCGCCGCCATGCCGATGGGGGTAATGGTGGGAGGCGTACCGATGGCTGGTTCGAGCGCAGTGACAGTGAAGCCGTCGCGCAAATGGCCAAGCATCTGTCGCGCCATCTCATAGCGCAGCGCGTCGATGAGTAGATAGGCCACGCGGCCACGCCGCAATGCGGGCTGGACCTGTGTGGCGAAGATGTCGCGTTGGCGCAGGATGCCCGGAATCTGAAAATCGGCATCGTGCAGTGCGTGGGTGAAGGCTGTTGCCAGGCGCTCTGCAGCCCGTTGATATCGCTGCCGAGCAATGGTAATGAGCGTCTGCGTCGTCGCGGCGGTTTCGGCGTGCCGCGCCCCCTGCACCTTGCCCTCGAGCGTGCGTTGACGTTCCTCCAATAAGCACCAGGGAGCGTCTTGAGCGGTGTACTCGGTGACGAATTGTGCGGGAGGGCGATTGGAGCGGCTGGCTGCGGACTCTACCTGCTGGGCCAACTCACAAAGCTGGCCCGCAAGGGAGATGATAGACCACCGTTCAGCGATCATGTTATAGCGGTCGTCGTCCGCGTTGCTCTGGCGTGCCCAATAGCCTCTCTGCCGCTGGGTGACGAAGTCAAGGTCGGCGGGCTGATCAGCGATGGTGGTTTCCAGGGCAGTCTGGAGTGCTCCATCAATGTCAGCGAAAGTGTAGCAGTCGCGCGCCTGGGCGACGGTGAGGGGGTAGTTGGCAAGGTGCAGCAGACCCGCCACGCGCTCCGCCTGGGCGTTGTACGACTCTGGTGCAATGCGTCGCCAATCGTTGGCGACAGCAACACAAGTCATGCGGTGGGTCGCCTCGGTTGCGGCGGTGATAGCCTGGAGTTGCGGTGGTGGGTCGTGCAGGGTAGCGAGCAGATCAGTCTGCAAGATCCATTGGGCGACTTGGTCGCGGCCTTGGGAAATGGAAGGTACGAGATCTGGCATGCCCAGTCTTTCGGCGCATAGAGTGGTCAACTGGGACCAGCCAGCGCGCTTTTGCAGCGTCGCATCTTTGGTAGGATCAGTGAGGAAGCGCAAGAGGATGGTAAGCGGCTCGTTGCTGTCATAGATGCTATTGAGCAAGGTGACATACGGTACGGTGATCTGGGCGATCTGATGGTCCAATTCGTCGAGCGACAGTCCCGTCGCGACCGGCGTTTTGATTTGTGCCTGCAACTGTGCGATGACCTCTGGTGGGAACTGTCGCTGGTGCAAAACCTCACCCACCAGGCTGCGCAGATCAGTATTACCCTCAATGGTCGTTGGCGACATGACGGTACCCAGGCTCGTCAGCTCCGCCAGGGCCTGGTGGGTATCTGCTTCGCTGATGGTCAGATAGATGAGCAGGTGTGGGGGGGCATCTCCATCCAACAAATGATCCACTTGGTACCGCAACGCGAAGTAGCTGCCATCCAAGCGCTCAATGGTCGTATCGGGCAATGTCTGTTGCTCTACCAGATGTTGGAAGAAGG
Organism: Ktedonobacterales bacterium; assembly: GCA_013815535.1. Taxonomy (GTDB): domain Bacteria; phylum Chloroflexota; class Ktedonobacteria; order Ktedonobacterales; family JACDGC01; genus JACDGC01. The sequence goes on along the minus strand of JACDGC010000020.1, from coordinate 6,746 downwards.
CGGTGTAGCGCTCCTCTGGGTCAAACCAGACAACGATGCCATATCTTGCTATTTGCGCCTTGATCCGGTCGCACAATGCCTCACTGATGATTCCCATGGACGCTGCCTCCTTGTTGCGGGATGTGATTACTGGGTTTGGCGAGGGTGTAGTTGTTGGCTGATGGTGGACCATGTGAATTTGCCCGCTTGCAGCGCCTGCCAGACGGTGCGGGCTTCTTTCCATGGGGTCAGAGCATGCCAGGGGGCAACGTTGAGCGCCACACCATCGTTGCGGTCTGGGGTCAGGTCCAACGCGATGATCGCCTCCATCCGCGTGATGAACTCTTGCAAGTCGGCCACGAGGGCGCTTTGTTGCTCGACTAGCTTGGTCAATTTACGCTGGTTGCTGCCCGTCTGGGCATCGCGGTCTGTTTGAAACTGCGTGAGATGATAGGCGGCGATGGTCAGGCGCTGCTGGGCGAGATGGAGGACCTTGTTGGCGAGGTCGCGGTCGAGGCGGTGATAATATACCCAGACGGTGAAGTGCTTGCGCGGCGACTGCAACAGCCAATAGATCGGTGCCTTGCGGCGGCTACGCGAGTAGCGTTTGATATGCGTTTCGGCGAATGCGCCAAAGCTGGTGAGGTAGGTGCGCAGGTCGCTTACACCCAGCAGCGTACAGGCCTCTGCCTCAATCGCGGCAGCGCGGTCGGCATAGAGCAGCGTGAGGACGGCACGTACGGCTGCGGTGATGTCGCGTGGTTGACCTGGATCATCAGCGAGCAGGCCATCCCAGGCGATGGCGAGGGGATAGGTAGCGGGGTCGATGGTCGGCGTGGCGATGGTGCCATCTGGGGGCAGGGTGATGGCATCGGGGCGGGCTTGCAGCCATGCCGGGCTGACGATGGCGTCGCGCGTCGCGGGCAGACCATCTGGACCGACGAGCGTCGCAGGGGCGCAGACGGGCAGCGGCGCGAAGGGATCGGCCAGTTGTGGCACCAGATCCGACGCTAGGGCCAAGCGCACATCCCATCGACCAAAGGCGCAGCCGACGCAATAGCTGATCAGGTCAGCCGCCAGTTTCGCTGGGTCCGCTCCCTGTACCGCATCAGCGTCCTCCTCATCAGCGGCACCACCTTCGGCATCTGGCGCATCCTGTGGCGTAGCATCCTCATCTACCCCAGGGAGCGGCTCCCCCTCCACAGTAGTGATGGGACGGCTGGCCGGGTCGCCTTCCAGCGTCTTTCGGTCGGCGTTGCTGATGTCATAGAGCCTAAAAGCGGTGTCGTCGATCTCATGCTGAATCGCAGCCAGCCGTGCCACACGCATGGCGTCTTCGTGGCTCAATGTCTGAACCGCGTCAGCGAGGGTAGGCAGGTGTCGCAGCCTCACCAATGCTGGCATGGTGAAGGGATGCGTGATCTCTTCGTCGCGGTCTCGCTCGCGCTTCATATCATGCGCCTCTCGTGCCAGCGCGGCCAAGGTCTCGTCTTCCGCAGCAGGAATGTCGGGTATGGGGGTGCGCTGAATCACCCCAACCTCATAAGAACCAAAAGCCATTTGTAGCGCCAAGAGTTCCTGAAAGGGCCGAGAGTTCGCAACTGCTAAGAGCAGCCAGAGATTTTCAGCGGCATCATCATTCTTAAAGATTGATGGCCCTTTGTGAGAGAAGATGCAGCCTGAAGGCAATACACGTAAATTGAAGCCTTTTTGGGTGCGTAGTGGCCAAGTGAGGCCAGGACGGAAGGAATAATCAGTATTTTTAGCAACCCATTCCCACTTTCCCTTTAAATACGGGTATTTTTTGATAATGCTTTCTTTGATCCTTGAGCCGTTGTTTACCCAATCTACAAGAAGAGCCAAATCACTATAGAACTTTGAAAATACTCCGCCCTTGGCAAATATCGCCCATTTAGTATGTAAAAACGTAGCATCTATTCTCTCCGTGAACTCTCCATCACCTTGCATGACATTTCTTTTATCAACTTCCCACCACAGTCTCAAAAATCTCGGATCATCTGTTGTAGCAATTCCTTGCTTAGCACTATACCTTGATCCGATAGTGGCTTTTACAAACAACTTTTTGAGACTAGCTGGGATCCAATAAGCGAATGGAGAGCTGGGAATGGCAGCAAATCCGGCTGCATCTGTGGCAAACGTTGTGGACTGGGGAGCATAAGAGAGTGAGGCTAGTGCATCCGCCAGATCGGACTCTTTCTCTTTTGATTCGGTCAGGCGAAAGAAGAGCGTTGCCGACATAGGAAGGTGACCTTTCTTTACTGAGGTTTTTTCGCTCATGATTGTTTTTCTAAGATATACGCGGCTGTCTCGACCAATGCGGAATCCAGTACCCCAGCTCCCAGGTCGGCCATGGCCACCATGTGAGCCTCGCTCAGCAAAATCTCTTCACGCCAGCGGCGAAAGGTGGCGAGGAAGAAGCCCGTGCGTGAGGTGATAGCCCCCAGGCGACCCTGAGGCTTCAGCAGGCTGAGACCCCGCTCGACGAAGGCCGCGTAGAGGTCGTTTTTAGTGCGGGGGTAGAGCGCATCAATGGTTAACCGCGTTGGGATGCTGGGTTCCCCAAAAGGTGGATTCATCAGCACCACGTCATAGCGTCGCAATAATGCATCAACAAAGGCCAGGCTCCGTTCAGCATCATCGCTAAACAGTCGCGGGGTGATGTCGTGCGCATCAGCCAAGGCGGCCAACTGGTGCAGCGCTTCAATCGCGCGCGGCTGGGCCTCGGTCTCGAAGAAGCTGGCATCGGTGACACCGCTGTAATTCAGCGCCAGTTGCTGCGGGGCGGCGTCGGCATCCTCGAAGAGGCGCACCTGCACGATGCGATGCTGCAACCAGTACGCCTTGGCCTGGGCGATGGTTTGCCGCAGCAAGGTTTCGGGCTGCAGCAACGACCCCATTTCAGGAGCTAATCGCAAGGCTGCCCACAATGGTTCCACCACCTGCGCGAGAATCGTGGGTTGCAGAGCGTCCAAAAAGTGCTGGCGCAGCGCCGTTTCAGGTGGCATGGCCACGGCACAGGCGATCTGCGCCGGAGGCAGCGGCGGGCGTTGTGCGGGGGAAATCTCCCGTTCGGCAAAGTGGCGCTGGGCGCGTAACCACAGCGCCAACCCCGCAAGCTGGACGGCACGCGGGTCGATGTCGATGCCATGCAGATTATGCCGCAGGATCAATCCCGGCACTGCGACATCATAAGCCGCACGGTCGGCATGGTCGCACCGCAGGGCAGGGCCAACATCCGGGTCGTCCCAGGCTTCGCCATAGATCGTGAGCAACAGATCGAATGCGTAGAGTAAAAAATGGCCGCTGCCACAGGCGGGATCCAGCACGGTCAGTTCGCGCGGGTCACGTGGCGTGCGCGCGGGAATGTGCGCGATCTCACGATCCCAGGCCGTGCAGATGGCGCGATAGAGCGAGTGCAGCGTTGCCAGTTCCGCGCCGTCCGGGTCTCGTCCTTGATGACGTAAGCGACGCTGATGAAAGAAAAGGGTGAGCCGCAGATCCTCAAAGGTGCCGCGCCACTCGCCCGTAACCTGCCAAAGGTCGCCTTGCTCGTGCGCGACCGCATGCGTCTTTGCTATAGGTTCCGCGTCGCCGGGGATGTGCGCGCTCGCGTAACCATAGCCATCGAAGGTGATGGCGTAGCGAGCGATGTCGTGCCACCCCGTCAGATCTGGGTTTGGCCGCGTGTAGATTGCGGCGAAGTCCTGCGCGGCTGGCCCCGGTTTGGTGGGGGTGAAAGGGACAGGTTCCGTTTGGCCGGGTGCCAGCCAGACTTCGTGCCGCTGGCGGATGATGTAGGGGCACTGCGTCGCCAGCGCGGTCTGCCCCCGACGCATCTCGTACCACAGCCGGCCAAGGGTGTTTGCGGTAAGGAACTCGACGACGTAGCGTGGGGTATAAAACTGGTTGCGAAACGACAATTCATAGCTATTACGTGGGGCAGGGCTGGCCTTGCGGGCTTCGTCGCGCTGCTCTTTGGGGGTGAAATATTGATAAACCCAGCCCAGCGTCTCATCTTCATCCCAGACCTCCTCTAGTTCCGGGCTATTGAGCAGGTCGATGACTTCCGCGAATTGCTGCTCACGTGGGAAGAGCCAATTTGCGGGGTCAGCAGGGGCAAAAAGCAGCGGCACCTCGCGGGCAAGCACTTGACCTGTCCAGGTCAGAAAGCGCCGATAGGCCTCCCAGATGTCGCCAGCATCATAACTGGTCGCGGTAGCCGCATCCTCCCCCAGGTAGAGGTGGAGACCGCTGGAACGTGGCCCCCGGCTAACCGTCTCGCGTAAGATGCCGCGCCGCTCAGCCATCTTATAAGCGCACAGGCGATTCAGGTGGGTGAAGGCCACCGCGCGAACGAGCGTCGTCACGGCGTCGGCGGGTTCCGCACCCTGCGCGCGCAGGTGCGCCAGCGTCTGGGCCAACTGCACTTGTTGGTCACGCTCGGTTGGCGTCAGGTGCGGCAGCTTCGCCAGCGCATCCACAGTGCCACTGGGATAGACGCCAAAATGGCCCTCCATGGTCGCGCGCAAGCCTTGCTCCAGCGCCTTACGGCAGTCCGTCACGTGGTTACGCAGGGTATTGCGTTGGGTCTTTTCCATCGTTCGCCTCACTCCACCGTCACACTGTTACCGTCGCGCACCAGATTCAGCAGCGCTGCACGCAACTGCTCCACGGCCGCTTCTACCTCGGTCGGTGTGGTGAGCGGAGCACGGAAGTACGTCGCTGCCTGCACCGTGCGCGAGGTTCGTGGGCGAGCCGGTTCAGATGCAGGCCCGTCGTCTGTGGGTAACGGCAGCGGAGGCACCGCACGAGCCACCTTGGCGCTCGCCTCTAAGCGCAACGCCGCTACCAGACTCACATCACGATGCAAATCTTTCAAGTCGTGATGACAATGTGTACACGCCATCTCACCAAGAGGCACATTGGGGCTTTGGCAGACGCACTGCCAGAGCGGTATCAGGGCTGCCTCGCGTTGCGCCACATCGGCAACTTCCCAATTGGGATCCGCCTGAATGCTGTCGATCGCTTCGCGGTACCGATCCGTGCGCTGCGCGTGCAGATCGCGGTACGCGTGGTCGTAGGCAGTACGCAGGGTCGTGATGTGGTCACGGATGCTCACCAGCGATTCGAAGAGGTCAGGCTGATTAAGGATGGCGCGTAGCTGGGTCGCCGTTTCACTGGCATTGTTGAGTACACCAATGCCAGCAAGCGCGGCATATTGATTGTGCAGCACAGTGCGTGCGCTTACGATGGTGGCAATGTTCTCGTCTGTTAGCATTCCCACCAGGCGAATCGCCCGTGCGCGGGACTGCTTGATGGTTTCTCCCTTTTCTGCCAGATTTTTGACGATATCTTCCTCTCGCCCCTGCGCGAATTCGCTCAAATAGCCTTCGTATTCGTTGAGCAGATCGATGACGGGGATCTGGTGAGCACGAGCGAATGTCAAGGCATCGTGGACGCGGGTGCGGTCCTGGGCTACCAGTTCACGGGCCGCACCTGCAATCTTGAGCGGATTGACATCATCAGGTGTTTTGCCGCTCAGTGCCTCGATGACCTTGTATGCGTCGCCAATAACCTTGCGATCCAGCGGCTGGTGCGGAGCGAAGGATGCAGTGCGATACGCCTGTGCTCCGGTGAGAACCTCGCGCACCTTTGGATCGGTATAACTCTGTATGTTCTTGCCACCAATGGTGATCTCGATAGCACCATTGCGGATCAATGCCGCCAAGGCCAGTTTCGGCACCTCCCCGTCCCAACCATAGATCGGTCCTTCTGAGAAAAACGCGGTGAGGTCTTTGCCGAAGACGGCGATGTTTTGAGCACGCTGACGGTTCAGATAGCCGAGGACCTCATGGGCGAGATCGGCTTCAGGGTTGATAATAAAGCTCGTTGGTCCCTGCTGAATAACCAATTGTGCAGCGTAAAAACTCTGCGGAAGCCCATGCAGATTGTGAGCCCGCAGGAATTGTTCGATGTCATTGTTACCGACGGTATATTCACCCAACGCGAAAAGTGGATAGATATCTGGCAGTGCATTTGAGATATATCGACGAATGCTCTCATATGCCGACTTGCCTAGGCCACCACCATTGGTAGTGACGCCTCGAAAGATACCTATACCACTATGTACGTCCCGTTGGAGGGATTCGCGAAGCTGATCAAACAAGCGATTGACCCGTATTCCCTCCTCGTTGTACATCAATTTACGTTCATCCGCGCTTTGCCCCTGCGCACTATCTTGCTGGTGCCGCTCGAGCATCTTGCGCGAAGCATGCACTTCCTTGATGAGCGTTTGCGTCTGGGTCGGCGGCTGATCCGTAATTTCAAAGAGCCAATAGATGGTGTTGGTGTGGGCGAGGTCGCGCGTCTCGCGCAATGCCCGCGTTTGTAAATCTTCCATCTCATGCTTGTCATACCCCGCCAGCAGTCGCACATCGATCTGTGTGTTCGGCTCTGGGGGAGAGGTGGGATCGAAACGGTATCCAATACGAAAGGTGCGCGTGCGATACTTGACAGTGCGCAGTTCATCGCCCAGCTTTTGGCGTAGAACCTCATCGCGAATCGAGTTTTGTTCGCTGATTGAGGGCGGAGCCAGCTGGCGGCGCTCATCTTCCCAAGAACGTTCATACGCGGTCACCAGCTTATAGCCGGTATCGTGTTGGCGGATGTATTGAGCCGCTTCCAGATCTTGCAACGCCTGGCGCACCTCATTCAATGGTGCGTTTTGGTCAATATGGGCGATCAGC
>JACDGC010000531.1 GCA_013815535.1 Ktedonobacterales bacterium | reverse complement strand
CCGCGAGACCCTGCTCGATGCCTTAGCCATCGCTCTTGCTCACATTACCGACGCCGATGCGTCCGCCTGGTTTCAGCACGCGGGCTACTCCATGCCTGCTCTATCTCCCTGAAAGTTGCTGTAGAGCCGGATAGCCATCCTGCCGTTGGCCCATTCAAGCTGGCTCTCATGCATGATGGCATCCCCTTTGCGTCATTTGCCGTTGACAACATTCACGCCGAGTATGAGCGTCTCCAGACCTTGGGGGTGCAGTTTACCCAGCCTCCGGTGGAGATGGGGCCTGTGACGACCGCTGTGCTGGACGATACGTGTGGAAACCTCGTTCAACTCGCCCAGAGGCACTAAGCGAGAGCAGAATTCCCCTCCATCCCTATCCGGCGAGAGGCTCATGATCAGCATCGCAAGCCGAGTGGTGAGCCTGAATCAGTTTCATTGGCATAGTTGTCTTACCGCGACCGGCAAATGGAAGCAAATGGAAGCAACCACTTCGCCGTTTCATCGCGTGGCAAATCCTGCCGTGAGAATGTTGGGTGATGCAGGCCTTGCCACGCTCCTTGCTAAAGAAGATTCGTGGGGTTCACTAAAGATATGTTCTTTCGTGGGGTTCGCTAAAGATGTTCGTGGGGTCTGCTAAACGGCGTCTTGTGGGGTCCGCTAAAGATGTTCGTGGGGTCTGCTAAAGATGTTCCGTGGGATGCATTAAAGATCATTCGTGGGATTCGCTAAAGACTTTTCGTGGGGTCCACTAAAGAAGGCAATGCCCGTGAGTGTCGATTGCTCCACGACTTTTGGGCCACAGTAAAGGCCGAATAAGTAACTTAGGGGAAGTAGATCAGGTACAATAGAATATGTCCATTGAGTTTGCGCAGCAGCTTTTCTTTTGAGGTTTTTTTATGACGCGTACACGTTCAGTTCGAAACGGCAAAGGGACCGATCGCCAACTCGTCACCACCCCTACCTTGTGGGACGTTCTTGATCCCACACAACCTGAACAAACGCAACCATCAAAAGACGCTGAATCGACCACCGTGATATTGGCTAATCCCATCATTGGTCCTGTGACGGATATGAATCGCCTCATGGCATTTTATGATGGCACCTTACCCCAACTCCAAGCGCCATCACTCAACGATGAAGCCGCGTTTCGACGGCGCATCATCGCCGAGGCGCACGATGGACAGATTGCCCTCGATGGATTGTATTTGCGAGTGGGCTCGCAGGCGCATGTTGGGCACGTTCCCGAAGGCCAACTCATCGATCGTTCGCGTTGGATTGCGCGCCATCACGACCTCACGTGGGAGATCCCCCTCGATGCCTTACCCGTGCGCGAGCAACTCGAACGTGAGGCCGAGAAACAGCATATTCCGATGGAGGCGATCTCCGATCAACTCCTCCAAACCACTGTGATCGATGTGGCGGAGCGATTGGTGGGTGCCTATGCGGCACGCGTGATGCATGGCCTCTATCAGGCTGCCAACGATTGCTGGCGCACCCCGATTTTTCGCCTCGATCTCAATGCCTTTTTGACACTGATGGGATTGAAACCTGATAAATTGGGCTACCATCGCGGCGAGGCCCGTGCGGAACTGCGCGATACGTTGCAGGCGTTGCAAGCCGTCAATCTGATGTGGGAAGGCGAGATCTTCGAAGGCGGCGAACGCATCTTTCGCCAAATTCAGCGGCCATTGATTAACATCCTGGCCACCGATTATCGTGAACGTGAAAACCCTGGCAAAGAGCGGCGTCGGCCTTCCCACGTCATCATTGCCTTGGGGTGGTATCAAGGTGTTCGTCGTCCTGATGGTCGCCCTGGCACTGATTACATTCGGATTCAGCGTCTGCGCCCTGGCCTGGGTAATGCCGCGCATCACCGCACCGATGATGCGCTGGGGCGGCGCCTCTTGATGATCGCGCGCTATCGCTTGACGGAGTTGGAACGGCGCAAGGTTACCCTTGACGCAGGGGACACGATCGGTGTGACCCTCACACGCAAAGTTGCCCTCGAACGCGCGGGGATCACGACGACGAACGTCACTTGGCAGCGCAAGACTTTGGAAAAAGCCTTGCAGAAGCTGATGCTCACGGGCATTGTGGTTGCCTTCGATCCGATCCCCGCAAAGCCAGCACAGAGTTTCGCCATTCAGGTAGCCGTGGCACCGCTCATGTCGATCACGCTATCAAGCAGCGATGAAGAGAGCCTGCATGAGGAACAAGAAGCCGTGCTTGCATCGGTGGCTGAAGACGAGGATGAAGGGGCGCACGATGACAATGTGCTCCAATTGCGTGAACCTGCCGTGCCCAATTGGCCACCCGTGCCACCCCCCTCTTTGCAAGAGCAAGATGGTGGCGGTGTTTATGCCCAAGAGTCGAATCTCGGCGCTGCCTCGACCATCTTGGCCATTCTCCGTGACCGCTTGCAAACTCAAAGCACCATTTTGCACCACCTGCTCAACATGCAGGCGTGTTGGCGCGTCATGGAACCGGTAGATGAATTTACCCTGCCTCAGACATCACCGACTGCTTTTATGCTGTTGACAAATCGTGGGGTAGATGCACGTGGAATACGTCGCTATCTGCGCACAGAGATTGAGCCATGTCTTCGCACGGTGTATGGGACGTTCCCGCCAGTTGAGGTTTTACTTTTACCCCCCAAAAGAACATCGGAGATGTTGCCAGCACCCGTGCTGGATCAGTGATTGGGAGCGAGCATTCTAACGGTCGCTGAGACGCGCGAAATGTGCTTCAGCGGCTGTGGAAATCGAAGCCACTCAACAGTGGGCTAATGAGCAGCGGCATGTCGCCTTCAGCACGACGCTGCGTGAGGGTGGACTCCATTGTGGCCTTAATTGCCTCACCATCGGGTGGCCTGCCCATGCCATTTTGATTTGATGAAAAATATGATGGAAGCCTCGCAAAAATCCCCCTAGCTTTCAGGGCGGGTCGCCTTCGTGCCCATCTGCACCCGTTTTTACGAAATATCGCAGGTTTGTGCAAGATTGTGGCAGCATCCCCGACCTATCATGAAGATGCGGCAAGGAAGATAGGTGAGGCGCATGCGCGCACTGGTCACTCACGCCTGGTATTTTTCGGGATTCAGGCACAGGGCACGCTCACCTGCCTCGCATCTTTTGACTGGTAAGGGTCCCCTCTCGGGTGCCGCTCCGCTCATACAAACGACATAAAGGAAGCGACAGATGAAGAAACGCCTGCTCATGCTCATCGTAGTTCCCATGCTTGGTTTGGCCTTGGTGGGATCTGGTTTCTCCGCACAGGTGCAGCCAGCACAAGCCGCTGCATCCTGTGCCACGATCACATGGATCACTATTGGCTCCGCCAGTGTTCCCGTATCGGGGGGCACCTTAACCGCTGCAGTCCAGGCAGCGTATGATAGCCATAATCACAACGACTATTGCGGTGGTTTGCGTGGCAAAGGCACCCTGACCAAACCCAGTGGGGGGGGCGGAACGCTCACGATTACCCTCTTCGCAGGTGGAACATGGACGGGTTCAACAGCGGTTCCTAATGGCAGCACCACGCAAAATGCGTATGCGGGACCTTCCTATGTCAGTGACTGTGGCAGGGCGACGGCAACATTTGCCGGTACGCAAGCCATCATGACTTCGAATCGGTGTGCGGCGTAAAGGACCCGAGCAATTGCCTGTGGGAG
>JACDGC010000530.1 GCA_013815535.1 Ktedonobacterales bacterium | reverse complement strand
GGCCTCAGCGAACCCCTTCAGGTAGGCATTACCATAGCCACGCACTGGCTGCTCAACGATGCGCACACCCCGCGCCCGCGCAATCTCCGCCGTCCGATCTGTGGAAGCGTTATCCACCACCACAATCTCGGCATTGATGCCTTGCCGCGCAATGATCGCCCCGATGGCGTCGATACACCCCCCAATAGCGGCCTCTTCGTTCAAGCAGGGCAACACGATGGAGATCTCCGGCGGGCTTTCAGGCGCGCCGATGGCGGGTTGTGGCACAACATCTGGGCGCGGTGGGGCAGAGCCACCAGCCACACGGCGCAGATCGCGCATGGGGAGGGGGGGCAGTTCGGTCTCAGGTGTGGATGTCGACATGCGTAACGGTTCCTTCCGTTGCTCAAATTGTGTCTTGGTCAATGGCATCATGCACGCCCTACGGCGTGGGTCTATCGGGCATATAAATACACCTCGATGTCGCCAGCAAAGACGACCTTGCTGGCAAGATGTGCATGGTCGGCCAGCCAGGCCAACCCCGCCCGCCAATCACCTGAACCAGAACTATAGTGCCCCAGCAGCACCCACAAGCGCGGATGGTGTGCCAGATAATCAGCCAACGAAGCGGGCGCGACGGCCTGCGCGAAGATTGCTTCGCGGTCTGGGCGCGCGTACGTTGCCCAGGAAAATACGCCGGGAGCCGCCGGATCAAACTGCGCGGCACCACCCAGGCTGACAAAGTAGTGGCTGAAGCCAAAATCACAGCCCCATTGATTATCATAACAAACGATGCCATCATTCGGCTGAAAGCGCGCCGCCACCGTCGTCGCCGCGCCGCGCCAGTCTTCCCATCCCGATCGCGTGGCGTAGTCGTGCCAGGGCAAGGCCGCCGCCAGCACCAGCGCCACCAGGGCCACACCATAGATGCCAGGGCGCGGCCCCCCCCGTGCAACGCGCTGGCTGAGGCGCGCGAGTTGGTCCGCGCCCACCTGCACCGCCGCCGCGAGGATGATGCACGCGGGAACGGCGCAGGGGGCCAGATAGCGCGTCACCCACACGGGCTTCACCTGCGAACCCAGCCACGTCCCCGCGACCGGGATGATGAACCACAGCACAACCAACGCGACCGCCTCGCAGCGGTCGAGGCCCGCGCGGGCTGGGAGCGCGCCACCCACAGCACGCAGCCGTGGCAGCGTGGGCAGATCATGCGCTGCTTGCTGTGGTTCGCTGTGCCGCTCACGTATGAAAAACGGTCTGATCGACCAGCCAATTAAGCCTAAGATTCCCACCACGACCAGAAGGACGATTCCATTGCCGATGGCATTGGGCACACCACCATCGCCGCCCACCAGTTGCCGTACCCCATGAAAGAGGTCACTGCGTGTCGGTCGCTGAATCCACGAGACCTGATCGGGGTGGGCAGCGTAGATGGGGTAGCGCAACGCAACGACCACGCCCAGGGGGAGCAATGCCAGCAAGGCGCGCCAGGGCAGGACGCGACGGCGCAGCCAGACACCTGCCACGAAAGCGAGTTGCGCGGCCAGAAAGACCACCTCAAAGGCTTGGGTCAAAAAGCCCAGCACCGCGAGCGCGGCGAACCACCACAGCGCACGCTGCTCGCCAGCCAACCACCGCGCCAGCGCCAGATAGCTCAGCGTCAGCAGCAGCACGAAGAGGGTGTAGCCCCGCGCCTGCTGGCTATACTCCACCAGGAACTCATTCACGGCCACCAGGGCTGCCGCACCGAGCGCGACGGGGGTGGCGAAGAGCCGCCGTGTCAGCGCATAGGTCGCTGGGATGATGGCCGTCCCCGCCAGCGCGGGCACCAAGCGCCAGAAGGTTTCACCATGCTGCCAGGCAACTGGCGTCAGCGTTGCCAGGAGCTTCACCAAGAAGTAAAAGAGTTCCATGTTCGGCTGCACGGTGCCAACCGTGTGCAGGAACGAGCCCCAGGATTGCGTCACCATCCCAACGGAGAAGGTTTCGTCGATCCACAGACTTTTGTCGGCCAATCCCCCCAGGCGCAGGCCCAGCCCAGCAGCGGTGATGCACACCAGCGCGAGCCGCGCACGCTGCGCCAACACCCAGCACCACACAGGGCTGAGTCGCTGCCCCGCCGCGACGCCAAACACGTCAGGTAAGGTCGTGCCGCTGTCCATGCGTTCCCATCATCCCTGTCTTGTATTGCTTCCCTATTCACTATACGGCGGGGGCCGAAGATGCGGGCGGCAAAGATGCAGGCGCAATGACCACCGCGATCTGTGCCCAGCGCTCTTGCAACATCCCGGCCAGGGCACGCAGTCCCCAGTGCTCCCCCACAGCGTGGCCGATAATAAAAACGGGCAGCCCTGTGGCACGCATTGCTGGTGCCGCCGCAGGGCGAAACTGCCCCGTCAGGTAGCAGTGCACATCTTGTGCCACGGCTTCATGCACGAGGGCCGCCGAGAGCGCGTTCGCCAGCACAATACGCCGGAGGTTCCCCAGCAACACCCCATGCACCGTTGGGGCCACCCCAAAGATATCCACTAGGCGGGAGATGAATCCCGCCGCAGCGGTGGGTGCAATGTCGCCCACCATGCCGCGCGGCAAGCCCTCTGACGGCGCGAATAGCGTATACCCCCGCATGCCCAGCGCCGCCGCCAGCCGGGGATTTTCGGCGAAGGTCAGCGCGGCATCGAAGGCGAGATGATAGGCCAACACGCCCACCCCCGCTGGCAATTCCCCCACGTCGAGACGAAAATGCCGATGGAGCAAGAGCGCATCCAATGCTTGATCGCGCACCCACTCCGCCAGCCCTGGCCACGGCTCCAACGCCAGCCCGATGCGCCGCACAGGTCGCTCAGACGGCACAACGACCCCATGCAGGTCAGCAGGGAAACGCTCCACCTGGAAAGCATCATCCAAGAACACGGCGATATCGGTGAGGAGAACAGGCATGGGGGATGGCCCCTTTCACTGCACAACATTTTCGGGCATACTGATACCAAGCATAGCCGTTTCACGCAAGGGGAAACCATGACGAAACCGAAGAAGATGCGCAGTGATTGGTTTTTGTATGATGTCAGAGTGGAAAAATCTGCACCTAACGCCATGTTTTCATCTTCACTTCAGAACTCGCCGGACTATCCAGCGGAGGTTGGTGTTTTGCGGGTGGGGACGATGATGTATCAATTTATCGCACCTATAGAGCCGCCACCGGAACGTACTTATGCACTGTGGTTCACCTATGCTTTTCATGAAGATTCGGCGAAACCCATGGAGGAGTTTTCTATCGGAGCTTCAAGTGTGTTTACGAAAATTCCCTATGAGGATGCGCTGTTCGCTTGGGCAGTGCATGCGGTGCGCCAGATCAAAGGCGATGTCCCGATGGGTGTAATCGTGAGTGGGCAAGGGACCCAATTGATTGAGCAGGAGCGGCTCATACCTGTCGGAGATGTGCCATTTAGTGAACCGCCTCCAATTGCCCCCGTGTGGTGTCCCGTGGCGAATATGGTTGCCGAGCGGCATGCTGGCCCTGGCGGTAGAGAGATATGGCCTGGCAGCAAACACTTTCAGTCGGGCGCAAAATTATACTTTCAAAGTACAACAGGATTTAGGAGGATCACGGTCGTGGGCAGGCATCGTGGGTCACATCGCTATGTGACCATGGTGGTGCAGTCAACGTGGTTGGTGAATTGGCGTATCGAACTCGTGTAC
>JACDGC010000529.1 GCA_013815535.1 Ktedonobacterales bacterium | reverse complement strand
GTCGTCACCGTGCCGCATGCCGCCAGCAGCAAGGCCACCATGGTCAAGGTCGTGAAACGCGCCAACATGCCCGCTTCCTCCTGTTTTGGGATTCACGGCCCTTGGGTGGTGGGCGCGCGTTTCAATTGACCAAGCGAGAGCGCCGTGATCACGCCTGCCCGGGTGCGCGTGACGCGCAGAAGCACGGTATCACCCACATGCAGGTCGGTTCGCGCAATCGTCTTGCCAGCGTGACGGATGATGGTGCGGGGGATGATGTGCACCGTCACGGTGGCCCCGTTGAGCGCATGGACCGTGATGGCATCGCCCGCGATGGCCGTGATGCGGCCAACGAAGAGGCGCTGATTCGCTGATGGGGGATGATGGGCCGCATGGTAGCGCGCGCCGACGGCGATGCCCCCCGCGCTCACCCCCAAGCCCAGCACAATCAGCACGATCTTCGCGCCGATGCCACCCTTCAGAAAAATCACGATACCTGCTCCATCCCGTGTTTAACGCGCCACTGCATCGCTGGGCCTTCGTGGCGTTCGCTGCCGTGGTCGCGGTTGGTCTATGCCGTCTATGATGGCTGAAGAACTGAACCAAAACAGCGCCAACGCCGCCACCGCGACGCTGAGGTCAAGCCAGGGTAACTCCGATGCTAATGGCGCGAGATAGTCGCCGGGGTCGCCCAGGAAATCGCTGAAATCGGCGAAGATCTGCCCGAGCACCGCCAGCGCGCCCGAGTCGTCCAGCAGCGTGCCCAGCCGCAAGCTCATCACCAGCAGGACGAGGCCCGCCCCCGCCGTCACCCAACCCCATGGTCGCCGTGCGGCAGGTGGCGCGGCGGGGGCCACCCGTGCCGGGGCGGCGGGGAGCGGACCGGGGAGTGCCCCCATGATGCGCGCCGTCAGGTCTGGTGGGGGCGCGACGGAATGCAACCGCGCGAAGAGGTGGTCAACGTCGTCGCGTGGCTCTGGTGTGTTGGCTGGCCTCATAGCCCTACCCCCTTCGCTGTGGTGGCGCGGTGTCTGCCCATAATACGTGCTGGGCGGCCCCGCCGTTTCGTTTTTGTCGCTTCATGAGATGGTTTGGGTGATGCCACGCGCCCGCAAGAAGGCACGCAGCAAGGGTTTCGCGCGGTGAAAGTGCGTCTTGGCGGTTGCCTCGGGCAGACCCAGCACCTGCCCAATCTCCGCGAAGCTGAGATCCGCGACGTAGCGCAATGTGACGACTTCGCGGAATTTCACGGGCAGCGCGGCGATGGCTTCGGCCAAGATCTGTTGCAGGTCGCCCCGTTCCGCCAACTCGGCGGGCAGGGGCGCGGCATCCGCCACCTGTTCCAGTGGTGAAGGGCCATCGGCTTCATCGGGGGCGGTCATTTGCGAAAAGGGCACGGTGCGGTTGCGGCGCAATTCATCCAGGCAACGATAGCGGGCCACGCGAAAGAGCCACGGGCGCAGACTTTCATCCGCGTGCAACTCATCCGCATGGGTAAAAAGCTGAATGAAGGCGTGCTGGCAAATGTCCGCCGCCGCGTCGCCGTCTCCCAAAAAGCGCAAGGCAAAGTTATAGAGCGGACGCTGGTAGCGCTCGATTAAATATTCGATGGCCTGGCGGTCGCCTTGCTGAATGCGTCGCAACAATGCTTGGTCCGACAAATGCGCCACGCGCCACTCCCTCAGAGCTGATCCCACATATCAAGTGACACGATAGCGCAAGCTCAGCGCGAATGCAAGGGGCTGGCGCAGCTTGGTTGCCCGCCGCTGACACAATTGTGCGCTCTCACCATCGCGACAACTTCTGGAGGGGGCGATAAAAGAAGGATGGTGGGTTAATCAGTGGGCAAGTGTCGCTTGGCGAGCTGTCGGCCACCTAGCAATGCTGGCTGCTCAGGTTTTGGTGGAGCAGCAACCCCCGCCATCAGTCGAGCAGCCGCCATGCGAAGTGGGCAGGGCTGAGCCGTCTGGGCGCGATACCTCACGCACGGGCACTGTGATGGTGGCGCCGCTTTCCAGCAGCACATCCACCGAGGTGCGTGGCACGTTTTGGCCGACGATGCGACCCAGGCCACTGGGCGTCAGCACGTTGTCGCCGGGTTTGGGCATCGATTGCTTGGCATCGACGTATTGATCGTTCTCATAGGCCAGGCAGCACATCAAGCGCCCACAGACGCCCGATATCTTGGTCGGGTTGAGGGGCAGTGATTGCTCTTTGGCCATCTTGATGGAAACCGCGCCAAACTCCGTCAGCCATGACGAGCAACAGAGCGTCTTGCCGCAGGGGCCGACGCCGCCCAGCGCCTTCGCGTGGTCGCGTGCGCCAATCTGGCGCAGTTCGATGCGCGTGCGAAAGGCCGCCGCTAGATCGCGCACCAGCGCGCGAAAGTCCACGCGATCCTCCGCGACGAAGTAGAACGTCACGCGCGAACCATCATAGGCATATTCAGCCTCCACCAGTTTCATGGGAAGCTGGCGCTGTTGCACTTTGTCGTTGCAGGTGCGCAGGGCATCGCGTTCCTTGGCCTTGAAATCCAGCAGCGAGCGCAGGTCATCTTCCTCCGCTAGTCGCTCGATGGCCTTGGGCGCGTCCCCTAGCTCTGAAAAGGCGACCTGCTTGGGCGCGATGACGATGCGCCCGGCTTCTTTGCCGCGCTGCGTCTCGACGATGACATATTGGCCCGTCTTCAGGTTGGGGTATTGGTGGGCATCATAATAATAGATGCGCCCTGCCGGGCGGAAGCGCACCCCTGCCACCAGTGTCTGGCTGCCATTGTTGCCTTGTGGGGTACTCATGGCTACATCTCATTTGTCAGCAAGATCGCTTCGGCAACCTCGCGCATAGATTTGCGCGCGTTCATGCTGGCACGCTGAATCTTGCGAAAGGCTTCTTGCTCGCTGAGGCCTTGTTTTTCCATCAACACGCCCTTGGCGCGCTCCACCACTTTGCGGGTGGCGAGTTGCTCTTCAAGGGTGCTGACGCGATCTTCAAGGGCGGTGAATTCGGCGAAGCGTGCCAGCGCGACCTCGATGGCGGGTTTCAGCGCGCTTTGATTCCAGGGTTTCACCAGATAGTGCAGCACGCCAGCGTTCTTGGCACGCTCGATCAGTTCGGGATTATTATAGGCTGTCAGCAACAGCACGGGGGCGATCTTTTCGCGCGTGAGGATCTCGCTGGCGGTGATGCCATCCATCTCGGGCATGTCGATATCCATGATGACGAGATCGGGGCGGACCTCGCGTGCGAGGTTGACGGCGCTCTGGCCGTCGCCGACATCGCCCACCACCAGATAGCCCTGGCGCAGCAGTTCTTCTTTCAGGTCCACGCGGATGATGGTTTCATCTTCGGCCAGGATGATGCGGGTTGGCATGGGTGATTCCCCTTTCGCCACGCCGGGCGCGGCGCGATGGTTGCAGCTACGTTGATCAGGGACAGTATACGATCAATCGTGAAATTTAGCTCTCAGCGTAACATGCGCACCCCCATCCGTCAAGCGTGTCATGGCAGGTCATAGGCATTGCCGATGCGCAGCCGAAAGCCCTCGGCAAAAAATGCCAGATGCGGCCCACGTGCGAGCCGTGCCAGTGGTGCCAGGCGGCTCTCTTTGGGGATGGTGAGGGTTGCCCGCACGCGCGTGACGTGCCCGAGCGTCCCACTGACGGTGAAGATCTGGCACCGTGGGCCACGCAGCGTCATCACTGGG
>JACDGC010000528.1:398-3685 GCA_013815535.1 Ktedonobacterales bacterium | reverse complement strand
GGCCAAAGTCGCGCGGCGGGCGCGGCACCACTTCGGCAGCGGGATGCACCACCACGGGCACATCGAGCGCCGCGACGGTTTCCATAAAGGGGCGCGCAGCGGCGGCATCAATGGTGTCGCCGCGATAGCTGCTGCCCACCGCCACGCCACGCAGGCCCAGCGCCACCACGGCACGCCGGAGCTCGGCCACATCCGCAGAAGTGCCAAGGGGATTGGTCACGGCCAGGCCAATGAGGCGATCAGGATAGCGCGCGACCAGGGCAGCGGTGGTGTCATTCATCGCACGGCACAGGGTCAGGGCCGCCGCCGCGCCACCGGGTATCTGGGGTCCTGGGGCACTGCTGATTTCCGGATAGATGATCGCGCGGTCGATGGCGCGCGCATCCATAGCACGCAAGAAAACGGTGGGATCACTAAGCGGTGCCATGCGCAAGAAAAGGCGCGGCCACGCGGAGGAGCTCCGGCGTAGCTCGGGCGACCACAACGCTTCGGCCCACTCTGGTCGCAGATAGTGCAGGTGCGCGTCGATCATGAGCAACCCCGAATCTTGCTCCGCGCTCTCGCGGTGGGAAGTGGTGCTCACTCGCAGAGCATGGCAGCGCGGGGTCCGCGATTCCAATTGTAGATATGGCCACCCCTCGCCATCCGCAGAAAGCGAGGGGCGAACACAACACCATTACCCCACAGGTTGCAGGGCGCGCTCCTCAGTGGGCACCACATCGGGGGTGGGAGCGCGGTGGCGCTTGGGCAACCGCTGCACCAGACCCGTCGCCAGGATGGGCAATGCCAACGCCGCATCGGTGCGCACATGCGCGACCTCACCCAACAATGGGGCGGCGTCGATGGCGATGACCGCGTTGGCGCTCGTCCCCACGAAGGTGGCCACTGCAGCAGTGGTGCCAAAGGCCACCAAACCCGCGTCGGGCTGGGAAAGCAGCATTTGCAGGGTCGTCACATCAGCGGCGACAGCGACATTGGGTAGCCCCACCTGTGCCAGATCCGTGGCACCAATGGCGAAGACAGGGATCTGTAGCTGCGCCGCCGTGGCCAGGATGCCCGGACGCGGCCCAGCCTCACCCAAAGCAATGCCCAAGCGGCGCGCCACCTGAGCACCCGTGGGCGTTTCGGTGAAGTGCAGCCAGCCAGTGATCTGTGCCATCGCCAACGCCCACTCCTCTGCGGAATGGGTGGGGGCGACATCTTCGGCATCCTCATGCACATAATGACGATAGCCAAGCGACTCGTAGGCATCACCCAGCAGGGCTTCGCCTTCCAAGATCACCGCCGCGACGTGGCCGCGATGCAACAGATCCGTCACCAAGTCGCGGGCGCCCTCAGCGATCATGCTGGGGCCAAGCGCCAACACCACGGGGGCGTTGGTGCACGCCAGGGCTTCCCAGCGGTTCAGCGCGCGCCCCAGGGCACGGCCTTGCCCACCCATCACCGCCAAGCGATCCAGCACGCCGCTGGTGCTCGCCGTGGGGTTGAGTTGCATCGGTTGCACTGGGTCCAACCCCGGAGCGGCCAACGCCCCAGCGGCGGCGGCATTCGCTGGAATGACGCGGGCACCGCCGCGCACGCCACCAGCCACCTGCACCGCATCGGCCCCATAGGTGCCCGCATCGGGCGTCACGCCGTAGGCCGGCCACACCATCTTGCCCGCTTGCGGGGCTTCGAGGTGGCGCGGATAGAGCGGATCGTCGCTGGGGATGCTGCCAATCGTCACACCGATGCCCGCTTCGCGCTCACGCGCCGCGTCGATCAGTTCATCCGTTGCGCCGAGCGGGCCATGGTGCGGCCCGTGGAACGACAGGCCACGCTGCACCAACATGCGATCCATTTCGCCGACCGACAGCTTCTCGCGGATATAGTTGATGGCGATCTCGTGGTCGAAGTTTTTGCACGAGAAGATATCCATCGTGAAGTAGTCGAGGGCGGGGAAGGTGTGGATGGCGATGTGGCTTTCGGCGATGACGACCAAGCCGGAGACGCCAGAATAGGCAGGGTCGGGCGCTTGGTACTCGAACATATAGGGGCCGCCGATGCGGGTCATGCCGATGGCGCGGGGGAAATCGGTGAGGATGCGTTCGATGAGGAGGCGGTCGCCGAGCTTAGCAGTGTCACATTTGCTGCCGTCAATGATGAGATGGGGTCCGAACAACGTGTCTTCCTTTCCTGCATGACAATGCAGTCGCTAACTTTCGCCAGTGTGAAAGCAGGCGATGAACCAACTGAGGTAGCTCATGAGGTCGATACGTTCCTCATGGCCAGTGATGTGAAGGGGATATTGTGCTGTACTCATACAGTTCCTCGCTTGTGGCGCTGGTCGCGGGGCTCACACCCAGGGTGAACCGAAAGGAAGGCTGGCGGCCAGCGAGACGCCCCTGATGCTAGGATCAGGCAATTACATATCATAGCGCGTTTGCAGGGAAATGTCAATATTTGAGGCAAGGGGGCAGAGAGATGTGTACGCTCAAAGCGTACACATCTCTCTTAGCGATATTCCACTTACTCCGCCAGCGCGCCTTCCTCGATGAGCAGCGCGTTGGATTCGACGATGCGCGAGGGGCGCTTGACGACCTTGCGCTTGAGGCCACGGCGCCAGAAGGTGAGCGCGGCACAGGCCGCCGAAAGGAGCGGCAAGCCAAAGTAGAGCGGCAACACCGGGACGAAGATGCCAATATTCGGGCCGGTGACTTGGGCCTGGGTCGCCAGATTCCATTCGACGAAGATGATCCATCCAGCATCCCACAGGAAGAAGAGCGACATCCCCAGACCCGCGCGGCCCGAGACATACCACCCCGCCCCCACAAAGCCGACGCAGCCAGCCAGGAACTCGATGCAGAAGGCGCGAATGGCGCCGACGCGCAAGGCGAAGATATTCGCCACCTGTTGGCGTTTGTTGACCTTCAAGGCGCGATCCAGCAGGGCAGCGGCATTGAGAATCCACTCAGCCAGGGAGCCGCGCACGTTTTCGGGGCCGAGGGTGCCCAGCACATTGATGGCATAGGTGATGTAGCCGCTGGCGAGCACCACATTGGCGAAGGTGAGCCAGAAGGGATGGGCCCAACCGACTTCGCTGCGCGCCTGATTATAGGCGTCGAGCTGACTGAGGGGATGCGCCCCCGCCACCAGTTGATGCACACGGATGCTTTCGATGAACCCCAGCGTCAGCAGCGAGCAGTAATAGAGCAAGATGCCGCCGACCACCAGCACGAACGAGGCGCGAATGAGCGGCTGACTCAGCCACTGCTTGCCACTGAGCTTGGGCAAGGTGAAGTAGACCA
>JACDGC010000528.1:0-388 GCA_013815535.1 Ktedonobacterales bacterium | reverse complement strand
GAACCCCGTGCTGGCAACGATATTCATCTGCGCATGCGCTAGCGGGCTGATCATATCGCCCGCTTGGCCAGCGTCGTCGAGCCAACTGCTGGCGAAGTTCTGAATCTGAATGATGCCCTGAACCGAGCCGATCAACATCGCCATGCTGGCGGCGATGAAAAAAGCGGCATTGAAGCGCGTGTCGGCGTTGGGCGCGGGCACGGCGGTATCACCCGCCACCAAATCCTTCGGGTAGGCATTCGCGGTGCGCTTGCCCGTCACCGTTTTAAGGATGATGTAGATGTAGGACCACAAGCCGATGCCCATGATGGCACCAAAGCCTGCCCGCACCAGATTGTGCCAGATGCCAACACGTGCCACCGCGATATCATAGGCTTGGTCGGTGGTC
>JACDGC010000527.1 GCA_013815535.1 Ktedonobacterales bacterium | reverse complement strand
GGCCAAGACATTGCCGAGGTTACCCAGCATTCGTTACGCCGACAGGTAGCTGTAGTTTTCCAGGAACCGGCCTTATTTAGCGGTACTATTCGTGAAAATATCGCTTATGGCCGTCCGAAGGCAACTGATACGGAAGTTGTTGCGGCCGCCAAAGCTGCCAACGCTCATGAGTTTGTCGCTAAGTTTGAAAAGGGCTATGAAACTGAAATTGGCGAACGCGGTCTCAAATTAAGTGGTGGTCAAAAACAGCGCATCGCCATTGCCCGCGCACTGGTGCGCGATCCACGCGTCTTGATCTTGGACGAAGCGACCTCCGCGCTGGATATGCACACTGAGGCGTTGGTGCAAGAGGCGCTGCAACGGCTGATGCGCGGGCGCACGACCTTCATCGTGGCGCATCGGCTGCCCACGGTGCGCCATGCCGACTGCATCGTCGTGCTGCACCATGGTCGCGTCGTCGAAGTGGGGTCGCATGATGAATTGCTGGCACGCGACGGCAGGTATGCCGCGATGCACGCTGTCAGCGTGCAGCACACCTGAGTTGACCGCCGTCAAGATCCCTGGTGCTGGCGTGTAGGTGCCCCATTGACCGATGTGTTTGCCGCATGTGGGGGACGTGGTCCAACGCCTCCCTACCCAATAAGGCGAACATGTCAGTGAGCAACGGTTCAGAAGCTGCCCGTGCTGATGAAGGTGATGCGCTGCACATGCTGATTCGCCTGACTTTCACGGGTCATGAAATCTGCGACGGCCGTCCGCGTTGTCCAGCGCAACAGCAACGGCGAACGGAAGGGCTGATCAGCAACGCGGTAATCCTTTGTCGATGTCCCGTTCGTTAAGCGATAGGGGCGCACGATAGTCCAGTCGAGGCCGCTGGTGGTGATGAGCTTATCCTGCGCGACGGCATCGTCATAGACATTCTTGAGGATGAGGGGCCGGACGATTGATTGAATGACAAAGCCCGCGTGGTCATTCAGCCCCGCGCCAGAGATGCTGATGTAGCGGCGTGCGCCTTGCTGCCGCATCGCGGCGATAATGATACGCGCGCTGTCGGTGCAAATCGTATCGGGTTTCAAGGTGCGGGCACCAATGACCGAGATGACCACCGAATCCGCGCTGATCGCCTTCGTCACATCCGCAGGTCGCAAAACATCTCCCTGAATTATTCGTAGGCGCGCATGTTGGGTCGTCACTTTGCTGGGCGTGCGCACGAGCGCGGTGACTTCCTGGCCCGCTGCGAGCAACTTCCCCAGCACCAATTGGCCGGTTTGGCCGGTTGCTCCCATGAGTGTAACTTGCATCTTATTCCTGTTGTGCTTTCTGGGGGGCATTCTCCCCCCATAGGTGGCCATCTGGCCGACTAGTGCGCCTGCCAGTCGATCAAGGGTGCTATGAGCGCGGCGATGTGGGCGTCATCTGTCGCTCCGGGTTGTGCCAGCCAGCCGTTTTGCTCCCAGAGGGTGGTGATTAACAAGAAGCCCATCCAACTCAAAACCGTGGTTGCCACATCCACTTCGGGACGCAAGCGTGGCCGTGCGGCTTCGAGGGCCTCCGTGAGGATGCGCTGAGCGGTGGCAGGTCCACGGGCGGCTTCAGCGCGCAGTTGTGGATATTTTTGGTGTTCGCTGATGCCAAACTGCACCAGGGCACGTTGCATATGCAACTGATCGCGCACACAGCGCAACGTCGCTCCTAATCCCTCTGCCACATGTGCTGCCGAAGTGATATCGATGGCCACTGC
This sequence comes from Ktedonobacterales bacterium, assembly GCA_013815535.1. Lineage (GTDB taxonomy): Bacteria > Chloroflexota > Ktedonobacteria > Ktedonobacterales > JACDGC01 > JACDGC01. The sequence goes on along the minus strand of JACDGC010000527.1, from coordinate 1,950 downwards.
GCACATGGTGAGGTGACCCACCAGATCGAAATGGTCATAGGCTGCCTGCACCACCCCGGCTTTGTCGGTGAAGAGTCGAAAGATGGTGACTTCGTTCACCCCAGCCGCCTCGGCGAGCACTTTCGTTGTGGTTGCGGCTAAACCACGCTCCGCGACAAGCACCAGAAACGTGGAAAGGATGTGATGTGCGGTCGCGGAAGGACGTGCCATGACCATTACCACCTCTCATGCAAGTGCGCACTTGCATGAGAGGTGGTGAATTAGGGAGCATATTATCCTAACTTGGGCATTGCATGTGTGCTGCAATGGTGCATTTCTACAGGAGTACTAGCGCCCTTGAAGTGATGGGATATAATGAACCTTTGTATAGACCTGTGTTGTGTGAGGGAAAGGGGGAACGGCAATTCCGCAAGGGATGCGCCGCTAACCACGTGGATAATGAAGAGCGAGCGCGCATGGTGCGCCAAGTGACCCAACAGGCGATCCAATCGGCGCTGGAAAGCCGTTGGAACGATGCCTTGCAATTGAACCGCGATCTGCTCAAGGTCGTGCAGCCTAACCCCGAAACGATGAATCGCTTAGGCAAAGCGTACAGCGAATTGGGCCGCTATGCCGAAGCGCGCAAGGCCTATGGGGAATCGCTGCAACTCGACCCAGAAAACATCATCGCCCGCAAAAATCTTGATCGTCTGTCGATGATCAATGATGATGCCGTGGTCGAAGGTGGCCCAACTGGCAAGATCGATCCGCGTCTGTTTATCGAAGAGGTGGGCAAGACGGGGGTGACGTTGCTGGTGAACCTTGCCCCTGTCCCCATTCGCGCGCGCCTGACGGCGGGCGATCAGGTTTACCTGAAAATCGATGGCCACACCCTTTTCGTGCGCGATGCGCGGGGTGAAACCATCGGGCAGATCGACGCCGCGCTGGCAAACCGCATCATCAAATTCATGCAGGGCGGCAACCTCTATGCCGCCGCCGTCACGGACTTGTCGGACCGCGAGGTCCGCGTCATCATTCGCGAAACCTTCCAGCATCCGTCCCAGATCGGCAAGGTCAGCTTTCCGCCACTGGGGCCGGGCAGTCTGCCGCGTCTGGACCCACGCGTTGCCGCGCTGCGTGACCGCGACGAAGAAGGCGATGATGATGAGGACGAAGACGAGGATGACACCGAAGAAGAAGCCGACGAAGAAGAGGCGGATGCTGCCGCCGAAGAAAACGAACGCGAAACAGGAGAATAAATCATGAACAAACGGAAAAAAGTCGCCATCCACAAGCATCGCGCCGCTGATAAGAAATTGCGGATCAAGCGCAAGGCGCAGCCACAGGCTGCCGCTGCCACCCCGGCCCCCGCCGCCAAGGCGCGCGGCTAGTGGTGGTTTGCTCATGCTGCTCCTGGCGCATGGGCAGATGCGGTCATAGCTCCCCCTCATCGGCACGGTAGGTGAGGGGCATTTCTGTATGAGGATGAGGCGTTATGCCTGCGATGGTCGTCCGCGAATTCGCCGAATGGTTGAGCGAGCGAGGCGGTCGTCTCGTCGCAGGCGCGACCCCGCCTGCGCTGGACCGCAGTGTCGAGGGGGTTGCCCGTCCGCGGCGCTTCATTCCGCGCGAATTAGATGCCCTCGACGCGCATGATGTCGTCTTTGCCACTGCTGATGCTTTCACGGATGAGGCGGTCATCAGCCTGGATGCGCTGGTCAGCAATCTCGCTGAAAATGGGGCGGCGCTCGTCGTCAGTGGTTTGCCTCCCCGCGAAACCGCCAAGGATCTCGCGCCGTATGCCACTGCGGATGCGCTGGCGTTCCCTCTCTTCGCCCTACCCAGTGGCGTTGATGCGGGGACCTTACTGCGCCAATTGGCCGATGCGGTGGCGACACGTCAGGTGGTGGCCGAGCGTGAGTCGCGCGAGGCGCAGGCGGCGGTTGCCCGTGCCCGCCGCCAAGATGACGC
>JACDGC010000526.1 GCA_013815535.1 Ktedonobacterales bacterium | reverse complement strand
CCGCAAGGCGTTGCCGCGCGGCATGCGCCACGTGGAAGATGACTCGGATCTGGAATGCTGGCTGTGGCTACACGGCAGCGAGGCACTGATCGGCCTGCGGCTGAGCGACGCGACGATGCGCCACCGCTCCTATAAACACGAACATTTGCCCGCGTCGCTGCGCCCCACCGTCGCCGCTGCCATGGCCTGGCTGGCCGGGCCAAAGGATGATGATGCCGTGCTCGACCCGATGTGTGGCGCGGGCACGCTGGTGATCGAACGGGCGCTGTTGGCACCCTATGGTACGCTGGCGGGCGGCGACATCAGCCCCGACGCCGTGGGCATGGCGAAACGCAACGCGGGCTTCGCGGGCATCCGCGCCACCTGGGCCGCGTGGGATGCCCGCGCGCTGCCCCTGCCCGACGGCAGCCACTCGTGTCTGCTGAGCAATTTGCCTTTCGGCAAGCAGATCGGCAACCTGACGACCAATGTGGAGCTATACACTGCCCTCGCCCGTGAATTTCATCGCGTCGCCACACCCGGTGCGCCACTGGTGACGCTCACCAGCGACGCCGCCCTGTGGGATAGCACCCAACGCGAAGCGGGCTGGCGCATCGAGAAGAAGGTGGTGGCGGTGGTGCTGGGCCAGCCTGCGACGATCTTCGTGGCCCGCCGCTAGGCAGGAATGCGTGATATCCTCTGACTCAGAAAGAGAGGGAACATCTATGGGCTGGTTCAGAAACGCGAACTTAGCGCTCGCGTTCTTGCTGGAACTGGCGATGCTTGCATCGTTGGCATATTGGGGGTTTCACGCGACCCAGAACCCTGTCCTCAAAGGCGTTCTGGGGGTGGGCGTGCCATTGTTGGTCATCGTCTTTTGGGGCGCCTTCATGGCCCCACGGTCGCCCAGACATCTGACGGGAATGGCCTATCTCATCGCGCAGTTCGTCATCTTTGGCTTAGCTGTGGCAGGCCTAGCAGTCGCAGGGCAAATGCTGAGTGCGATCATTCTCGGCGCACTCGTGATCTTCAATAGTCTAGCTCTCCAATTGGGGAAACCAGGAAGCGCGGAGCAATCATTCTCATAACGCAGCACTTCTGAGCCAGAGGAAAGCTCATCAGTAAGATGCTTTTCATCTATTAATTGACCAAGGCACATACAAGGAATATCCTCCTCACATGCAGGGGGGCGCAAACTATGGCACCCTGAGGATGCTCGACCAACGCTCACGCGATGAAGTCGCAGCGATGCTTCTGAAATTGAGCAAGGCAGCTCCTTTGATATATTTTCCCTTGCTAGAAGTGTCCCTTCTCTGGCGCACTGGACGATGCACCCGCTGATATCGTCTAATGAGGGGGCAATGAGAACCTGATTCCCATTACTTTTCCTGCTACTGTTGCCGAGAAATGGCATGCCCGCTGGGGTGACACATCCACCAGCGGGCATTGTTGATCCAACCGTGATCCAACGGGCTAAAGACGTGAGGTCGAGGACACTGCCGCTACGACAGGGTGCCCAGCTTCTTCCAGGAAATCATAATCCTTGTGAAAGGTGGCGACGGCATCATTGAGGGTAGGGTGGCACGTCCAGCGGTCGTCCCCACGTTGGCGTTCGGAGAAAAACAGCTTGATCAAACCCGGACCACTCGAATGCAACTCAACACGCACGCAGAGCGTGTGGGCAAGAAACACGAGGCGAGTCAGCCCATCAAAGTCCACCGTCGCCATGTGATTGAGGTCAACGCTCATTTCCATGTGTTGCGGATTCGTCCACTCCACCTTACAGATGCTCGCATATCGTGCGTGGTGCATTCCATCAAGCAGGTAGTAGATAAGGTCCGCAGCTTTCACGCCTAGGGGCGATGGGGCTACTTTAAGGACTTTACGCACCCATTGTGCGCCATAGTGCTTGTTCATTGGGTATATCCCTCAATTTCGTTGGGCAATGCAGGTGGCGTGAACTGGCCGGACAACACGCGATCCATGGCTTGCATGGCACCGTACTGCATCGCTGGGGTGACGTGTGAGTAAAGTGCGAGGGTGATGGCGATGGAGCTATGTCCCAACATCTCACTCACCACCTTGGGGTTGATGCCCGCTTCGAGGAGCAGGGTAGCCGCAGTGTGCCGCAGATCATGAAAACGAATATGGGGCAATCCTGCTTGTTTGATGATGGGGTCGTAGTGTTTGAGGAGCAAGGTTGTGGGGTGCATCGGCGTCCCCTTTGTGGTGGTAAAGACGAGGTTCCACTTCTGCTCGTCCCATTCCATCACTGCTCGTTCGCGGTTCTGGCGCTCACGATGCTCAATGAGCGCTTGGCGGGCGATGGGACCAAGGAACAGGTGTCGTCGGCCCTGCTTGGTCTTTGGCTCCTGCATCATCACCACGCCGCGCACGTGCTGCAAGTTGCGCTGCACGTAGATGATGCCGCGATCCAGATCCACGTTTTCCCACGTGAGTCCCAAGATTTCCCCGCGACGCATGCCCGTTGACAGAGCCAAAGCGAATAGTGCCTCAAAGCGCGTTCCCTGGATGGCGGCGAGAAACTGGCGCGACTGCTCCATGGAGAAGACGCGCATCTCCTTTTGGGCGATGCGGGGCGCATCAATGAGTTCACAGAGGTTTTGCGAGAAAACGCCTTGGCGCACGCCATTCTCGAAGGCGCGATGCAGGGTCGCATGCAAATGGCGCACCGTCGTTGTCGAGAACCCCTTTTCTAGCATCTTGGCGTAGACTTGCTGGATGTGCTGGGGTTTGAGGTGTTCGGGGGCGATGGGGGCGAGGTCCGCCGCGTGGAGGCGCGCGTAGCGCTCATAGAACACGGCGGTCGTCGGCTTAACGCTGGGGGCCATCGTGGCGACCCACACGTCCAGGTAATCACCAAAGGTGGCGTAGTTGCGTCCTGGGGTGAGCCGTGCGCGCTGCTCGGCCAGATGCAGGAGTTCATCGCGTTTGGTGCGGGCCTCGGTGCGGCTCTTGGCGCTGGCCGTCCTGCGTGATCCATCTGGCATCGTGACCCGCACCAGATACGTACCGTTTTCGCGCTTGGTGATACTGCCTTCGTTATTACCCTGCTTAGCCATTGAGGGCCATTCCTCTCTGGGTGAACTCGTTGATGGCTTCAACGGGGATGCGGCGAATGCGTGGCGACACCTGTATAGCGCGCAGGGACGGCGCGATGCCCTTGCGTGGGTCGCCGCGCAGCATGCGGCGTACTGTGTCGTCGCTCACGTGGAGCATCTTGGCGACCTCCACAATGGTAAAGAACCGTTTAGGAATGGAGAGGTTCGTAGGGTTTTGCATGTCCTTGTATCCTTTCTCGCTAGTGACTACGTTATCTGTCTATACTATGCCATATTGACTATGATTTGTCAATATAGACGATTTATGGCATAATAGACAAAGACAGTGACATAGGAAGGAAGGCAACATGGGATGCAGGTAGATGTATTAATGGCGGCGGCGCTCATCATCACATGGATTTTGGGGATATGGTTGGGCTACACCTATGCCACGGCGCGTGTGCAGCGGTTGTGGTTGCGCGCACGGGCCAAGGGATTGCGCCTGACTTGGGAACCAATGGGGGAGTCCCTGTGACTCGTAGAATATCATGGCCAAACCGCGACATAATTCATGGCCGCAAGACTGTTGCGATTTGGCTCTGCGCCTTGGATCAAGCTGTGTCGTGGTTGATTACCTGTGACAGTGTATCCTGGCC
>JACDGC010000525.1 GCA_013815535.1 Ktedonobacterales bacterium | reverse complement strand
CCCGGATGTGACGAGCGCCACCATCGGCTATAACGCGGCGATCTCAGCTCAGACGAATGCCGCCAGCACGCAGGTGACGTTGAATGCCGTGAATGCCGACACCTATGCCCAAACGTCCGTCTGGACCGCATCGAACTCTGCTCAATCCGTCAGTGAATTGATGGGATTGCTGCGCGCGAACCGTGCCAATGCCACGGCCCAAAACACGGTTCCCGCCATCGTTGACGAAGCCTTGTGGAGCAGCTTTCACCTGGCTCAAGATCCGCACTTCACCCTGAGCGTGCCGGGGTACAACGCCACCAGCTTGCATTTGATTGCCGTGGGGCACATCGCGCACATCTCGGGCATCTATGATCTGGCGGGGTATGGTGACAACGCAGGGGTGTTGACTGACTTTGCCAGCTACGCGGCGGTCTATCAACACGACACGGCAACGACGCTCCAGCAAAACTATGTGTGGTTGCATGTTGGGCATGACGAAGCCGCCCTCACCACCTTGCGCGCCATGCTCAACGATGCGAATAACCCGCTGCATCTGAATCAATTGCTGGATCGGCGGGCCATCATCAGCAACGCGGCCCGTGACCCGCTGGTGATCGATCTGCTGGGGGTGCTGGCGATCTGCACGGTGACGGCGGGGGTGTTGGGCGTGCTGGGGGCGTTGGTGGCCGCGTGGCTGAGTGCCCGCAGCCGCCTCACCAACTTCGCGGTGCTGCGTGCCCTGGGCAGCACCCCTGGCCAAACGGCGCGGGTGTTGGTGTGGGAGCAAGCCATCATCACCGCGACGGCACTCAGCCTGGGGCTTGTCCTCGGCTTGATTCTGGCGGGGGCGATCTTGCCGACGCTGATCTTCACCAATCTGCTGACGCGCCAAAACACCTTCATTGGGGCGATCAATGTGCCACCGATCCAGACGATCATTCCCTTTGGCGCGGTGGCGGTGGTGGTGGGCGGCGTGGCCGTGATCTTCCTCATCATGTTGGCGCTCATGACGCGCGTCGTCGCGCGGCCCTCCGTCAGCCAAACCTTGCGTCTCAATGAGGACTAACCTCCCAGCCGTCCCACCTCGCACAAAGGAGCCCAGATGCAACCAATGCTCGTGACTTGTGATAATCTGGTCAAAATCTATAAAGTAGCGGATCTTGAAGTGGTGGCACTGCAAGGGCTGGACCTGGAGGTGCGCGCGGGCGAGATGCTGGCGATGGTCGGCGCGTCGGGTTCGGGCAAAAGCACCTTGCTCAACATCCTGGGGGGCCTGGATGAGCCGAGTGCGGGTCGCAGTGTGGTGGCTGGCCACGACCTGACCCGCATGCGCGAAAAAGAGCGCACCACCTATCGCCGCTCTGTGGTGGGCCATGTGTGGCAACAGAGCGGACGCAACCTGTTGCCAGACCTGACCGCGCTCGAAAATGTCGCGCTCCCCCAAGTGCTGGGTGGCACTGCGGCAGCCCCACGGGTGCGCCATGCCACCGCGTTGTTGGCGGAGGTCGGGTTGGCGGGCAAAGAGCGCAAATATCCCGAGCAGCTTTCGGGGGGCGAACAGCAGCGCGTGGCCATCGCCGTCGCGCTCGCCAACCAGCCAGTCTTGCTGCTGGCCGACGAGCCAACCGGGGAACTGGATTCACAGACAGCGCACGAGATCTTCGCCTTGCTGCGTGCGCTGAATCAGCGGCTGGGTTTGACCATCGTGACCGTCACCCATGATGCCGCCATCGCCGCCGCCGCTGATCGCACGATTGCCATCCGCGATGGCCGCACCAGCACCGAAACGGTGCGCCGCGACGCCCCCATCGCCGCGCGCGATGTGCAGCGCGCGAGCGCCGTCATTGGTTTGCCAGGCACGACGCACCGCGAATCCGTCCTCATCGACCGCGTGGGGCGGCTGCAATTGCCCAAAGAAGCCACCGACCGCATCCCCTTCGCTGGGCGCGCCGATGTCCGCATCGTCGGCGACCATGTGGAACTGTGGCCAGTGCAAGATGATTCCATCGCCTTCGCCGACACCCAACCGCAACGGCGCATCCCCCGCCAGGAGGCCCACTGATGCAATCCCCTTCGCCAAATCACCCACCCACCGTGGTCGATGCCCGTGGCCTCACCCGCATCTTCCTGGCGAAAAGTGGCCCCGTGCAGGCCCTCCGTGGGGTCGACCTGCGCATCCTGCCAGGCGAGTTGGTCGCTCTGCGGGGCCGCTCGGGCTCTGGCAAGACGACGCTGCTCAACATCCTGGTGGGTCTGGATGACCCCACGGAGGGCTCGCTCAGCGTGCTGGGCCAGCCGCTGCGTGGCATGCCCGAGGTGGCACGTGCCAAGCTGCGGCGCGAGGGCATCGGCATGCTCTTCCAAAATGCCCACCTCTTCCCCGCGCTCACTGCCCAAGAAAACGTCGAGCTACCGCTGCGCCTGGCGAAGATGGACCCCGCCGAGCGCAACCGCCGGGCCAGCGAGGCGCTAGAATTGGTGGGGCTGGCCGCACGCAGTCGCCACCGTGGCACCGAGCTTTCGGGGGGCGAGCAGCAGCGCGTGGCCCTGGCACGCGCGCTCGTGCACACGCCCCGCTTTGTGGTCGCTGACGAACCCACGGGGAATCTTGATTCCATGACGGGGCGCACCGTCGTGGAATTGTTGCGCACCATCGCCCATCAAGCGGGCATCGCCTTCCTGGTGGCGACACATGATATGACGGTGGTGGATGCGGCTGACCGGGTCGTGGGCATCAATGATGGGCGGCTGAGTCAGGGCTAGCTGCATGCATCCCCTATGCCGCCTTCCGCTCATCAGGGGGGGTGGGTGATGTGCCAGCCCAAGTGCTGGGGATGCCGCACAGGTGTCACGGCATGCACCTGATTGATTGACTATAATGCTAGCATGGGTGATGAGTATCACCCATGCCGTGAAGATGAAGGATGGGCAATTAGGCAACATGCCTAAAGAATAGACCAACAGGACGTGTGACGATATGACATTCTGGCGCGTCTGAATATCTATCACCGCCCACATAATCACAGGCGCTTACGGAGGGAGGCAACTCCCTCCTTTCCCTATTCTTGCGGTGTGATGGACATCATACGATGACAGCTATCATACAGAAGAGTGCACCCTTGGCTCCCCGGCGCGCGGCTCAAGCCGCGCGCGTTTTGCTGGCGAATTCGGTGCTGATGATCTTCGGATTCTTCACCTTCATCGCCGTTTTCGCGCTGCATTACACGAACGACCTTCGCTTCACGGTGGCGGTGGTTGGCTTGGCACTGGCGTTGCGCCAATTGATGCAACAAGGTCTGGACATCTTTGGGGGTGCCTTCGCCGACCGCTTCGGCTATCGCTTTGCCATCACGCTCGGCTGCATCATCCGTGGCATGGGTTTCATCGGCGTCGGCTTTGCCCACACTTTGCCACAATTGTTGCTTTCGTGTGCCGTCATGGGTTTTGGTGGCATGTTCTTCGACGCCGCTAGCGCGGCAGCGCTCTCGAATGTGACCGCGCCCGCCGCCCGCGCCCGCACCTTTGCCCTGCAAGCCACGCTCAACAACGTCGCGGCGGCGGTTGGCCCAGTGGTGGGCATCACCATTTATAGCCACTTCGGCTTCTTTCCTGTGGCGCTCTTCGCGGCAGTCGTCTTCTTTTGGATCGGCATCCAAACGGCGCTGTTTTTGCCCCCAGAGGTCAGTCGGTTGCCCGAGGTCGCCGCCGAGCGGGCAC
>JACDGC010000524.1 GCA_013815535.1 Ktedonobacterales bacterium | reverse complement strand
GGTAACATGACTGCCAAGTATGCTACAATGGCAGCGGCAAACACCCCCATGACACCGCATAAAGGATGGCATGCCTCCCATGGCTGGCGCAAAGAAGACGCGCAGACGATCTCTGGCTCAACAACTCGGCACAGTCGGCTCCGATCCCTTCATCCCCGCGCGACAGCCTCAGTCGGTGTTGGCTACCCCAACAGCACCCAACAAGCAGCGCCCCCACGCTGCGGCGATGCGCACAGGGTGGGCGCTGGCGGGCATCTTGGTGGGGATGGTCTGGGCGGGCGTCGGGGTATGGGGGCTGCTCTCCGCCCAGACCACCACCTTGCGCGAAGCTGCGGTGGCCCTCAGCATTTTGGGACTGTTGATTGGCATATGGGGGGGCGTGGCACTCCACCGCGCAAGAGTGGCTGCCACTCTCGATGCCCTTTAATGCGATCTCACTCCTCAGGTGTTGCGGTTCCCACCCCACTGCCGGCCACCGTGACCTTCGCCTCGAGGTCGTCATAGCGATTCAAGCGATAGATCAACGACGATAGCAACCAACTGAGAACAAATATCCCAATGATCCCAATGCCGATGAAACCAAAGTTTTGTCCGCTGTTCCCATTGTTGAGAAAGTCAACGACGTTCCACACGCCCCCCGTCAGATTGAAGCGCCCCTGCAAGATGCCCAACACCTCCAACGCGCCAACGAACACCGCAACAATGACGGACACGAACGTTATGGTCATGTTATAGAAGAGTTTGCGCACGGGCTTGACGAAAGCCCACCCATATGCCCCCAACATCATCACCCCATCGGTGGTGTCGGCCAGACTCATGCCCGCTGTAAACAGCAACGGCAACAGCAGCACGGCATAAAAGGGCAAATGATACTGCGTAACACCCAATGAACCCACTGCCAGCAATCCCACTTCGGTCGCCGTATCAAAACCCAGCCCAAAGAGGAAGCCGATGGGGTACATCTTCCAGCTTTTATCGACGGATTTAAAGAGGCCGCGAAAGATGCGCGCAAAGAAGCCGCGCTTATTGAGATATTCCTCGACCGCGTCTTCATCATAGACACCACCACGCGTCACCTGTCGGAAGGTGCGCACGATCTCGATCAGGATGATGATATTCATTAGGGCGATCGCGAACAGAAAGAAGGCCGAGACACTGGTGCCGATGAGGCCACCAATGGTCTTCAGCGCCGAATCGTCACTATTGAGCCCCCGATAAATGAACGCCGACCCCGCAGCAACTAATGCCGCCATGATGAAGACAACCGTGGAATGACCCAACGAGAAGAAAAATCCCACTGTCACGGGTTTCTTTTTCTCTTGCATCAATTTACGCGTCACATTGTCAATAGCTGAAATGTGGTCGGCATCGACGGCATGGCGCAGCCCAAAACCATAGGCCGTCAGCGCCAGCAATATCAACGCGGGATATTGCACCGCCGTCAACAGCGTCAGCCCCCACAAAATAACGTTGACCGCGATGAGCACCCCATAGAGCGTCAAAATCTTCGACCGCAACCCTGGCGTGTTATCGCTTAAGACACGACGTAAGGCGAGCATATTCCCCTCCTCACTGGGACAATTTCGTCCACAGTCTTGTTCACCACACTGGTGCGATCATAGCTGACCACGCTTGCTCTGCGTCAAGGTGCAGCAGCATTTGCTCGCATCTGCGACTACTCGCAGATATTCTACCTGCATCTAAGACGTCTCAGCGGCAATAAGCGGGTCACTATCAAACACGTCGTCACAAAAGTCGGCTCCAGGCAAGTCCGACGAGAAGGGAGTGAGAAGCATGGAAACCACCACCGTGCGCGAGCACCGCTACCCTGCACAGGCATTGACGCGCCTAACCGACGAGGTTGATCGTCTCAGCAGCAAAATTGATCGCCTCAGCGAAACTATGGCAACCAAGAACGATCTCGCCCGCTATGCGCCACGTGAAACAGTGGAAACTCGCTGGGCCGAATTCGAGCGCCGACTCGGCGAACTGCATGGCCAAGTCGAGCACCACGAAACTCAGATTGCCACCTTCCTGCATGAGGGCTTTTCACGCGAAATGCGCTGGGACTGGCGCGTCATTGGTGCGCTCGGGTGCATTCTCAGCTTCATTTTTGGGCTGCTCGGCACGATCCTGAGTGGCACGCTTGTCGGCATCATCGTCTGGAATCTGACCCATTGACGACATGTGCCAATGCATGGTGTGTGGCCACCTTTGCTCTCATGCCAAAGAGCCATAAAAGTGATGTGGATAGTGTGAGCGGTATGAGTAAGCACCGATGCCATCGTTGTTTCTTGCCCCTTATTGACGTGAAATCGTCGCATGCGTATTTTCCGCATTCTTACCCCGCTTATACACCATTGAGCTTGCCGTTTAGTGCACAGATGTGCGTACCATAAAAGATGGCGATATGGCTCAATAAAGGGGGCACCTTATGGCGTTGGTTCTTGTTCTCGATGACGATGCAGCCATTCGTAATACCTTACAAATGTTATTTGAAGATGAAGGGCACACGATTGTCACATATGCGAAGGGGTCAGATGCTCTTGAATATCTACGACACCAAGACACCCCGCATGTGATCTTCACCGATTACCTGATGCCAGAGATGATGGGAGACGAATTCCTGCGTCGAGCGCAACAAGAGTCGCACACGCTGCAACACCATTTCATCCTTTTCGCTGCGCGCTCATTGGCTCGCATGCCTGAGGAACTCGTGGGCTTCCTACAAGAAAATCACATTCCCTATATCCATAAACCCTTCACTATCGATGAAATCCTTACGCAAGTAGCTGCATCTAACCCCTGAATCATTCACGAACACAAAGGGCATGTCACGCTGGTGGCATGCCCTTTGTTGCGTTTCTAGGGCTATTTGCTGACAACGCATCCGTTCCGAGTGTTATAATGCCCAAGAAAGTAGTCAAACAAGACAGGTATGCACAGTCAAGATGTCGATAGTGTCTCCTCAAATGGATGTCGTCAAAAGTGGATTTCATCCAGTGCGCTACTGGGTGCAGAGCATCGCTATTTCGCTGGCGGTGCCTTTTACTTTTTTCGTTTTTCCCGTACTATTGCGCCTCGCTCTTGGGCACATAACATCTTTGAATCATTTGGTGTCGCTCTCGCTCTGGTGGATATATCTTGGATATGGCATCTTCTAGCTTTTTTGGATGCGCTCTTTCGCGAAACGCTATGCGTTTTTCGCCGCCGCCGAGCGTGTGCGTCAAGCCGCTGCTGCGCAGGATGATGTGCTGACTGATAGCTATTTGACTCCCGACATCTGGTCTGAATTGCTCCCTATCCAGATTGCCAGCCGAGCACGGTTATCATCACTGGTGGGGATCTTGTTTCTCGCGGGTCTTTGTGTGCTCCCTGCCGTATATGTTGTGCGAGGTATGCAGAATACCCCATCCTGGATGCTGGGACAAGAGCAGTTGAATGAGAATGACGCAGAGGTAGCGGATGAGAGCGCCTTCCCACGATTCACCCACACGCGCTGACCCCATAGCCACATCCCCCACCCTCGCCGTGTTATGCTGTAGGGAATGAAATAACCCTTGCCATCCACAGAAAGCGAGCGCACTATGACCACCCCCCTAGGTGATACGTTATTGGTCGATCTAGCGAAGCAGCCTGGCGTCGTCGCGGTTGTGGGGTTTTCACCACGACCAAATCGCCCCAGCCACGGCGTCGCAGCATATTTGAT
>JACDGC010000019.1 GCA_013815535.1 Ktedonobacterales bacterium | reverse complement strand
GTACATAACCCAGAGGCGATAGATGCGGAGATTTATGGGTTGCTCAAGCTGCGGTCGGTGATTCATGGGCACCATCAAAAGCCGGGTATCGACTTGCTGCATGAGGCGCTCGACTTTCTCGAAGCGATGGCCGATGTCGATGAGCGCAAGGGGCGCGACTATGAAGAAGAGGTAAGAGAAAAGGCACGCTCCCTCGGTCGGGGTGTTCCTCTTTTATCTTCCGTCCTCACTCCTTCAAGAATGCAAAAACGTAGGGATAGATAATAGGGTCTTTCCTTACAAAAAGTTTCGCAAGCTGCCTGTGATGAACGCAGGTAGCTTTTTTCATCTGGCAGCTTAAAAGGGGGAGCAGCATGTTACAAGAAGAAGCTTCTTCTACAGTCAAGGTGATGCCATTCCTACGAAAAGACAAATCGACTGTATCATGCAGTATGATGGTGTTGCCAGTTGATAGTGCTGCGAAGATTCCCGCCTCTGCTTTGTTGCGGTTGGCCCTAGTATTACACGGTATCAAGCGTTCTATGGAGGCTAACAATGCCGAAGCTGCCTAAGTTCTTTATTACTGCACGTCCGGTCATTGTGGCACGCATTAGCAAGGAAAAGATCGTGCGAGGTTGGTCATTAGAAGCACAAGTAGCTGAATGCCGCTCATGGTGCGAAAAGCATCTTTCGGTTTCTGTAGCAGATGAAGATGTACAAATTGAGGATGGTGTTTCAGGGCGCAAGCGTAAACTTGAGCATCGTCCTGGATTATTCGCGGCTGTTCAAGGCGCACGTGATGGTATTTACAGCCACATTATTTTTCATGCGGTTGATCGGGGCGCCCGTAATCTCGGAATCATGTGCCAAATTTTAGATGAGATGCAAGAGTTAGGCGTGGTTGTGATTTCTGCCGTTGACAACCAGCGGAGTGATACGGCTTCTGGCAAGTCATTTTTTCAGATGGTTGCGATGATGGCTCAATGGCAAGCTGAGCGAACAAGCGAGCAGATTGAAGCGATGCAACGTGCTCGCCGTCAATCTGGTCTTCCTAATGGTCCTCTCTCATTTGGTGCCATAACAGTCAATGGAAAACCAGTCCCTGACTTGCGCCCTGTAGCAATACCTTCTGGGCAGACAACGAATCACGCAGGTTTGTTGCTTGCATTTAAATTACGTGCGGAAAATCATTCTGACCGGGAAATAGCGAGCGCACTCAATGAGGCAGGATATCGCACGGCTGGTGTCCATGAAGGGAATTTATGGAGTGGGTCAAGCGTTCGCTATATGTTGCATAACCGCTTCTATATTGGTGATATTCCGACAACACCTTTGGAGTATGCAAGACGTTCACAAACCAATGTGCAGTATGTCAAAGGTGACTATGAACCCTTGATACCATTGGAACTTTGGGAAGAAGCTCAATCCGTGAATCGTGCTCGCAGTGTTCGACGTCAATCAATTCCGCATGGAAGCAAGTCGTACTCTCTTGGCGGCGGCATTGTAAAATGCTTGTCTTGCTTAGCAAAGGGGGAACCTGCCGCATTTCAGATATATCAAACTCGGCGTAAGGAATCATGGCATGGTTCATTGATATGTGGTAATCGAGTTCGTCGTGATAGGTGCGATCAGCCCAGCGCGCCTTTGCGTATCCTGGAACAGCAGATTGAATGGTGCTTGCACGATCTGGTTTTACCCCTTGAGGATATGTCCACCTTGATTGAGCAATACAAAATTTACCAACAAATCAATCATCCTCAGCAGGACGTTGAAGGAGAGTTAAAGCGTCTTGAAGCACGTCTAGAAAGACAGACAAAGCTATACGAGATGGGTGATTGGACTGAGGAACGCTATTTCAAAGAGCGTGCTTCGCTCATGCCAGAAATCGAACGCTTGAGAAAGCTGGCTTTTCCCTTACAAGCTACCCAACTCTACGACCTTTCAGACTATTTGAAGGATTTGTCGTTGGCTTGGCGTGCTGCTCAGCCAGACCAAAAACAACAAATGGTCGAATTATTGTTTCAGGACATTTACGTACAAGATCGTCGGATTGTGGCCGTTCGGCCTACGCAAAACTTTAGTCCACTCTTCTCCCTCATTACGTCCGCACCTGCTCAATGGCAGTTCGCCAACTATGTGGATGAGACATTGAAAGTGTACTTCCTCGGTGGATTGGGGGTGCTGCGTGGGATCGTGCCGTCGGTATAGGCACCGCATCACCTAGAACTGCCTAGGCAACAATTGCGACCGCGCCCCTCATCATCCATAGGTAGTGAGGGGCGCGTATATGTGTGTAGAGAAGGAACCTAGCCTTTGACACTGCCGCCAGTGAGGCCGGCGATGAGGTAGCGCTGAGCCCAGAAGAAGAAGAACATTACCGGCAGCGTGATCAGAATGGCATCGGCACATAGCCAAGGCCAATGAACGCCAGTGGCAAAGTCATAGTTGTGCAGACTGATGGGCAACGTCTGCTGATCGCTGGACGAGATGAAAAGGTTGGCAAACATGAACTCATTCCACGAGTTCATGAAATTGTAGAAGGCGACGACTGCAATGCCAGGAATGGTGAGGGGGGCGACGATGCGGTAGAAGACCCCCCAAACATTGAGGCCATCAACAAGACCTGCTTGGTCCAACTCCTTGGGGATGGAGTCGAAAAAGTTTTTGAGCATCCACACGCTAAATGGCAAGGCAGTCGTCGCATAAGCGATGACGAGACCATTGACATTGTTGAGGAGGTGAAAGTTGACGTAGAGCAGATAGAGCGGCACCAGCAGTAGCGGCGCGGGGAACATCTGCGTAACCAGGAAAGAAAGCAGCACACCCTGCTTGCCGAGGAATTCGAAGCGCGACAGTGCATAGCCCGCTGGCAGGGTGATGCACAGAGCAATAGCCATCGTCAAGAGGGCGACATAGATGCTGTTGCGGAGGTAGGTGAGGAAGTTGTCGTGCAGCACATAAGAATAGTTATCCCAGTGCCAGACTTTGGGGAGGATCGAGATGGTGGTGCTGAATGTTTCCGTCTCAGTTTTGAGCGAGGTGAAAAATATCAGCAGCAAGGGTACGGCGGCGATGAGCGCAGCGATGATGAGCGCACCATGGGTCAATACCCCGGCAAGCAGCTCTTTGGGGCGAAAGCCACGCGGAGCACGAGCAGCGATGCTTGCCGCTGTCTTGGCAGCAGCGGGGGCATCGGGCTGCACGATGGAGGGCGCACCGCCCGTCTGTGGGATGTCGATTTCCATGGTTAGTTGACCCCCTGCGAAACGCGTACCGCGCGTGAATAGCCGATGGTGAAGATCATCAAGATGAACAAGATAATCATGCCATAGGCCGCACCTATGCCGTAATTATGGGTGGTGATGGGATTCTCATAGGCATATGAGATGATGGTGTCGCTGGCGTGGCCAGGGGCACCGCCCGTGATGAAGTAGATGACAGCGAAAAGGTTAAAGGTCCAGATGGTGTCGAGCAGCATCACCAGACCCAAGATGGGGCGCAGCATCGGCAAGGTGACATTGCGGAAGCGCTGCCACCAGTTCGCACCATCAATAGCTGCGGCTTCGTTGAGTTCAGCCGGAATGGATTGCAGGCCACCGAGCACGGTGACGACATAGAACGGCACGCCCAACCATGTGTTGACCATGATCACGGCGAAACGTGCCCAGTTGGGGTCTGTCGTCCAGGGGACGGCGGCGAGATGCAGACTGGTGAGGCCTACATTGATGATGCCATAGTTTTGATTGAGGAAGAAGCTCCATGCCAGGGCGGCAACGTATTGGGGCATGGCCCACGGAATCATCATCACCGCGCGATAGGCACCGCGAAAACGGATGTTGCGATTGAGCAGCATGGCTAGACCAACACCGAAGATGACGTGAAAGACGACACAGCCTACGACCCAGATGAGGGTTTGCATCAGCAGCCCAGCGAATTGGACGCTGCCCGAGGCTTTATTGGTGAGGATGTCGATGTAGTTTTGAATGCCGACATTCTTGTAGGTGGCGGGGATGATATTGGGTCCGATGTGGCCACCAATATTGGAATCATTCGCGTTGGTGAAGCTGTAAAGGATGCCCTGGATCATCGGGTAGAAGATCAGGACGGACATGGCGATGACAACTGGGGCGATGCAGAGATAGGCAAAGGCTTTGCCGTTGAGGAACCTGCCGACGCGGGCGTTCCAGGGCAACGCGGGGGGTGGGGGGATGGCGACTTTGGCCATGATGGTGTTCTCCCGTTCCGATGACGCTGAACGAGTGCGGGGAAGGTGCCGCCGCTCGCCGCTGAGCGTGCCACGCGATGCAGCACCGTGCTGCATCCCATGCCGAGTACCGTATTTAGAGATTATGTCGAAAATGTTTGCCGCATGGCCAGAGATCGTCTGGGGCAGCGCGCGCCAGATGATGCACAGGGGGTCGTGACACATGTGGTGCCACGACCCCTGTTCGCTTCACCGCGGCGAGCGCGGCATCCGCGTGCGGGAAATGCTAGGAATTGAAGAGCGGTGCCCAGTCTTTGGCGACTTTATCCAAGGCACCCTGTGAGGTATCTTTGCCAGTGAGGGCGTTCTGGATGTCGGCGTCAAAGGCGGTGAAGATGCTGCCAGCATTTGGGTTGACCGGGCGCGACTTGGCCGAGGTCAGCAAAGGCTTGAAGGCGGCAATGGTCTTGTTGGCGATGACACCAGGATCGGCATAGGCCGACTGGCGAGCGGGCAAGGTGCCATTGGCGGTGGCGACCGCGATCTGGCTCTGCGCGCTATCCAGGTAGTTCAGGAAAGCGACGGCGGCCTCGGGCGCGGATGAACCGGCATAGACCGAGTAGTTCTGGCCACCCGTGGGCGAGCGGGGCACATCACCAGCCGTACCAGTGGGGATGGCTGCGACGCCAAAGTTGGCGGCGTTGGCACCCGCGAAGGCGCTGCCAGTCACCAGATCCGACGCCTGCCAGGGACCGTTGAAGAGCATGGCGACTTTGCCCGACTTGAAGCCTTCATTCGAGTTGGTGTAGCCATTCTTGAAGTCGATGGGCTGGAGCGAGCCATCTTTGTTGAGGTCGAGCAGGCGCTGGAAGCCCGAGACGGAACCAGCACTGTTGACGAAGATGGTCTTGCCGTCATCCGAGACGAGGCCGCCACCATCAGCAAAGAGCCATGGCGTCACAAAGTATGAACCGCCCTCGGTGGCGAAACCGTACTGGCCTTTGGCTTTGTCGGTGAGCGACTTGGCCATGGTGCGCAGTTGGTCGAGGGTGGTGGGCGGAGTGGGCACAAGGGCCTTGTTGTAGTAGAGCACCAAGAAGTCGGTGACTTCCGGCACACCATACAGTTTACCATTATACTGATTATAGGCGAGGGGCGCGGGAAGGAAGTCGCTGGTGCCGCCGGTGATCTTGTTGGTCAGATCCAGCAGATAGCCATTCTTGGCAAACTCGGAGGTCCAGGCGATGTCAGTGCGGATGACATCTGGTGCGCCAGAGCCAGCTTTGGCGGCGGTGGCGAATTTGTCATGGGCGCTGTTGAAGTCAACATATTGGGCAGTGACTTTGATCTTGGGGTTCGCGGCGTTGAAATCGCTGACGATTTTGAGAATGGCAGGCTCTTCGGTCTTGCCCTCGGTGTACCAAAAGGTGACGTTGCCAGAGGGCGAACCGCCGCCGCCAGAGCTGCTGGAACTGCCGCAGGCCGCCAGCAACAGCGTGGCGAGGGTAAGAACGACAGCAAAGATGGTGTTGCGCTGTTTCATAATGAATTCTCGAACCTTTACCGGTTTAGTTGGGGGCCAGTACCCGACTCTTTGCGAACTCACAGGCTTTGTGGGATTGCGACTTTGAGGGTGCCAAACCGGACATTGCCAGGGCGGCGCAGGTCGTGTGAGTGGCAAGGCAGCCACCAAAAGACGTACCTGACGCGCGACCATTCCTGAAAAGTGGAGAACGTTCCCCTCACTCCATTGTGCTGGCAAGCGTGCGCCCCTGCTGCTGCTGGTTCAACAGCATGGTCCATCAAACCGTATACAATTCTTCTACACGGACTTGACTGTAATCAACTATACCGGATTTGTTGAGGATTGTCAATAGGGATAGTGGTCATTTGGGTGGATCAGCTAAAGCGATTCAGAAGACGAGGGGCCGAGGAAGATGGATGCGCGACAAACGATGGGAAAAAAAGAAGGCATGCCAGATGGCGCGCCAGCACCAACGATCCGCCATCGCGCCGTTTGAGCAGTCAAGAGCGGGGCCACCCGTGGGTGTCTTCTGGGCGGACGTTATGTTATGATGTAGATTGTCACCATAGCAATGTATGGTCCAAGCGCCAATTGCTACGGCTACTCCCCAGCCAGCGCAGGATTGGGGCGAGCAATATTTGCGCGAAAGGATTCACGCAGTGGGGGGCAGAGGGGCATCAACGGGTGACTGATGTCGAGGCTGACGCTGGGCTAACCCAGGCAAGAGGGATCACGCGCATGCAATCTTCTGCGGTTCGCTGGCTCGCAACATTCGTTGGCATCGTGCTGGGCGCGTCTTTGCTGGGGGCATGTGGGCGGCCCCCCATGACGGTGTCACCAACGGTCACACTCGATGCAACGACCAAACTCTTTCTCCCATTTATTACCGCCATCAATCCTAACACGACGGTCATCTTCAAGAATGCGGATGCGGCGACGCACACCCTCAAAACGGTGCCAAACGCCGATCCCACCACGGTTGGGGGATTTTTGAATCCAGGCACGATCACGCAAAGCCTGAACAGTGGGCAACAAATTGGCATCACGTTCACCACCCCTGGACTCTACGATCTCTATGATGACACGCAGGCGACGATCGACCCAACGTATCATCGCGTGAAGGCGAATAATGGGACGGTTGGTTTTCCCTACGCGCCAGAAGCGGTGGTATGGGTGCGCGGCAACCCACCGGGCAAGGTGGCACCAGACACCAAGAATAGCGTCATCGCAGGGGTGGATGGCTTCCAATATCAATTCACGGCGTTGCAATATCATGGCACGCTGACCCTGCACAATTACGATACGGATAAGCACTATGCTTCGGACCCGGGCACATTTGAGGGGGTGAATCCGACAGCAATTGGCAACAGTGTGAACGTGATTCTGGGGACAGACGATGCCCCACCCGATGGAGGCGATACGCCGCTCACGTTTTACGTGCCGGGGCTGTACTATTACTATTGCACAGCTCACGCGAACTTCAACACCCAACTGCAGCGGGCAATTCCCCACAAGGATGCCTCGCTCTACCCGATCGTGATGGAGAGCTTCGTGTTGGTGGTGCAATAACCACCACGCGGCAGGCCTTGCCAACGCTCAGCTATTAAGGGCGAATGTGCTTTTGCGCGGCACACAGCCAGACGCACATGCGATTGGGGCATGTGCGTCTGGCTATCCATACGCAAGGGGTGGAGGTCAGACGCAGGTGAAGCTGCCAGTGACCACAGTTTGGGTGAGGATGGTGGTGCCTGTGAAGGAACCCGCCTGGAGGTTGTTGCTGAGGGTCGTCTTTCCAAACGCGGTGAAGTCGACGCCGTGGATGTAACCAGCAAGGGTGCTTTGCTCATAGGTGCCATCTTTCGTGGCAGCGGTGAGGGCACCGAAATAATCATATTGTTTTTTGAGGGCTTTGCCAGCATCGCTATTCGTGCCATCGAGCACTTCGTGGCCAATATTGACGCCCACTTGGCCTTGGGTGTTGAAGCAGGCACCACCAGAGATGGTGTAGGTTTGGCCATTGATGGTCACACTGCCTTTGGCTGGGCCACAGAATTTGATGGTGTTGATGCCATTGACAACGGTGGTGCCAGGAGTGCAGGAGGTGGATGTCGTGCCACCACCATTCGTCGTAGTGGTGGAGTTGGCGGTGCTGCCTTTGGCAGCGCAGGCAGCAAGGGCAAGGGTCAAGGCGAGGCAGGCAACGAGAATGCGGGGGTGGCGCAGGGACTTCGGGGTCATGTAGCGTGAGTCTCCTTCTGAAAGTGACGACGGGCCGGACGAACCGTGCGGCGTCGCATCTCATCAATAAACGCACCAATCCACCCAAATAGGGGGATTGACGATCCGTGTTAGCCAGGAAGTCCTAGTCATCAGGGAAATGATCTTGTGTATGGTATGATCGAGGCATCCTGGACGGAACGCCAGCATCCTTCCCATGGGGAGATGCGAGATGCAGCAACACCGTCGAGGCGGCCCGATCATCGCGACCATTCTGGTGCTCGCCGTCATCGTTTCACTAGGGGTTGTGCGCGCGGCGACACAACTGGGCACAACCGTCACACGCCATACCACGGCTACCCTGACACAAGCCACAAGCCTTGTACCCACCGCTACCCCACAGGGCTTGCTGCCCGGCTTGCAAGTGCAGGGGACCCAATTCGTCGATGCCACGGGGAAGACCGTGCGGCTGATCGGGGCGACACGGCAATCGCTGGAATATCTGTGTCGCGGAGATGGGCACCTGAATCCCGCTGACTTCGCGGCAATGCGCAGTTGGGGCATGAATGTCGTGCGGTTGCCGCTTTCCTCGGAGTTTTGGGCGAACGCGGGCGGCGATTGCCCCGACTATCGCACCACGGTCACCCAGACCATTTACAACGCGGAGAGCGCGGGACTCTACGTCATTGCGGATCTGCAATGGAATGCGCCTTTCGATACGGCCTATGATCGCACGCATGGCGGAGTGCAGTGTCCATTGCCCGACAATGGCAAAGATCTGGCCTTTTGGCATGACTTGGCGACGATCTATGCCCATGATGGGGCGGTGCTCTTCGACCTCTTTGGGGAACCCCATGACATCTCGTGGACATCGTGGCAGCACGGCACCACCATCACCGCAGGGTGCTACATCGTCAATCCCTCGGGGGAGCCGCAAGAACAAGTGAGCTACACTGGCGTCGGCATGCGTGATCTGATGGCGCAGGTGCGAACCATCGCGCCCAACAACATTATCATTCTCAGCGGGCTGAACTGGGGCTATGACCTGGGGGGGATCAGCAGCACGGCGAACGAATCCAACGTCGTGTATGGAACGCATCCCTTTGACCACAGTGACAAGCAGCCAGCGGATTGGTCGCGCGCTTTTGGGAACGTGGCCCAAGGGCACGCGGTGATCGCCACTGAGTTTGGTTCCTATGACTGTAAGACGGAGTACATCCGTCAAGCCATCGCCTATTTCAATGCACATAACATGTCATGGCTGGCATGGGCCTGGGATGCGGGCGACTGCCATGGGCCAAGCTTGCTCGCGGACTGGTCGGGCACGCCATCACAACCCTATGGCGCGTTCGTCCAAGCGGCAATGCTGAAGGCCCAGCAATAACCGCACGCGCAAACGAGTAGGCGACAATCCATCACACAAGACTGACAATGAACGCGGGAGCGAGCCACACGGCTCGCTCTTTTTTCATGGGGAAGGGGGGAGCAAGATGGTGACGAATTGCTATGCCGATGTCGCCACATTCATCCGAGGGGCAATGGGGATCGAAACGGCATCCCTATTGGGCGGCAACAGCACGCTGGCAACCGCAGTGGCAGCAGGGGCGACAAGCCTGACGGTCGCGGATGGCACCAGTTTCGCCGCAGGGGCCTGCTGGATTCTGGACGGCGCGGCGAGCGAAATGGTGATGATCAGCACTATAGCTGGGGCAACGCTGACATTGAGCGCGGGCACTCCCACCGTGGCTGCCCATGGAGTGGGGGCCAGCATAGCAACCAGCGGCACGCAAGGAGCCCTGGCCGAGGTGCTGGTGCGCGCCTCCGCCTGGGTGGAGGGCTATTGTGGCCAAGGGCGACCAGGCAACGCCAGCGATCCGGGACTCTTCGCGCTGAGCCGTACAGAACATCATCGGCTGCCAGGAACGCGAGCGGCCTTGGGTGTGGGGGGCGAGTTGGCGGTGTGGCCACTGCACTTTCCCGTGCAATCCGTCGCATCACTGGCATTGGATTGGGGACAGGGCCAGACATGGACGCTGGATGCGACAAAGATCATCTTCACGAGCAGCGCACGCAGTTTCGATCTACCACCACCGTTGCCCGTGCTGACGACCACGGGCGTGTTGGTCGCGCCGGGGGGCCTGCCACGCGCCTGGAGCGACATCGCCCTGAGCCGTGCTGGGCCAGTGTGGGTGAATCTGACCTATCAGGGTGGGCTGGTCGCGGGGGCCATGCCATGGGACTTCACGCAAGCGGTATGCTGGGTGGCGGCACACCTGCTGGGCTACCGCGAGAACCCCACCGGGGCAGCGCAGCGGCAACTGGGGAAAAAGACGCTGGTAAGTCGCTTGCGCGGCGACATGGGAGATGAAAGCACCCTGCTGGCCGATGCCAAAGGGGTGCTCGAAGCCTATCGAAATCGGCATTGGTAGCGTGCGTTCTTCATGGCATGGGGGGATCGGTGGGGATGCGGGCAAAGATGAGGGTGTCGCGCAGTTTGCCATCAGGACCAGGCATTTCGTCGTTGCGCAAATGGCCCTCTTGGATGAAGCCCAGGCGACGAGCAACGGCGGCACTGCGGGCGTTGCGAGCATCGCAGCGAATGATGAGCCGCTCCGCCCCAAAAACGCTGAACGCGAAGTCGCTGAGCAGCCGCACTGCCTCGGTCATATAGCCCTGGCCGCTGGCACTGGTGCGCAACCAATAGCCAATCTCAAAGGCGGGGATCTTCCAGTTGCGCGGATGAAGGCCGATGGCCCCGAGATAGTGCTCATCGGCGCTGCGCCAGATGCTGAGTTGGAAATTGTCGCGCAAGAGCCAATCAGCCTGACTGCGAATGAGGAAGGCGCGCAGATTCTCCATGCCCTCTGGTCGTTCGTACTCCTCGACGAAGGGGAGCCACGGGCGCAGTTCCTCACGCGATTCCATGATGGCAGGGTAGATCGCTGAAACGAAGTCGGGCTGTAGAGGCCGAATGGCGATGCGCGGGCCACGCAATTCGGTGAACATCGTCATGAGTTCGCGCATGAGGTGGCTGACTCCTTTGGTGGGTCTAGGGAAAAGGTGACGAGATGAATGCTACCACGATTCGCATTGAACGACCAGAAGGCACAACCGTGGCAACGGGGATTCCCGTGCAGTATGAGCAAGCCGAGCCGCTGCCCCGGCAGGACGAAGCGCAACACCGCGACGCGTTGCGGCTGCACCTCTACGTGTTGGGGGTTCCTGCCGTGGGACTGCGGCGCCGTGATGTGGTGCAGGATGAGCGCACCCTCGATCCCCTGACGGGCAGCGGCGTGCGTCTGCGGGTAGTGGGAGTGGAGGTGTTTCTCAATGATCACATCGAAGCACTATGTGAACAAATCATTGGGACCTAGAAGGGGATGATGGGATGCCAACAGTACCAACAAGCCCCAACACGCTGGGGGTATTACGGGCGCTGCAAACGCTGCTGCTCAACAACGCCTTGATCGGTGGGGTGTCGCCTTTCGCCGCCCTGGGCAGTGCGGATGCGACGCGCTATGGCGTGGCACGAGCAATCTACATTGGCGCACCCAAGGATTTCAAGGATGGGTATTTGCCCCAGTGTCAGTTGGTGGCGGAGGGTGATGCGGTGACACGCGCAGGCGCCCAAGGGCGAGCCACGGATGAGGTGTTGGTGCGGATCACCGCCGTAGCGGACCTCACTGATTGGTGGACGGGGGAGCAAACTATCCTGGCGCTGCGCGATGCCATCTGGCCGGTGCTGCTGGCCCATGTGCGGGGAGGCGCCAGCACCGGCACCGGCTTCGTCGCGCTGGAGCAACCAGATGCCGAGCCGCACCCAAACGCGGGCTTTGGGATGTTGGAAGTCGCCGGGGTGTGGTATCGCACCTGGACCTGCCATGTGCTGGCCAGGCAGCTCTGGACACCATCGGGGGGACTGGTGCCGTAGCGGCGATGAGCAGCGCGACACATCCACAAAAACGGAGGCATGACATGGTGAAGGTGCATGGGCGACGGCACACGCTGCTGGCACGCAAAGGCACAGGGCAGATGGGCAGTGGATTGCTGTGGCGCTATGGCCCGGCTGGCTCAGCCAGAGTGACGCCACCACAGCCACCAACGCAGCAGCGCGAATTACCATTGAAGGGCAAAACAGCGAAGGCAACACCCGCGACCACGAAGAAAGCAACCACAAAATCCCCGGCGAGCAAACGGGGCACTAGCGTCCGCAACGTGCCCGCCGCTGAAGTGACAAGCGCGGTCCTGGCGGCGCTAGCAAGCGGTGCGGTGCGTCTCGCCATCGAAGATATCGCCCGCCAAGTCGTCTGGGAGATGGAACGCGAACAACAGCGCGTGATGCAGCAAGCCGGCTCGTATCAACGCCTGGGTGGTTTCTGAGCAGGCGTGGGCAATGAGGATGCCGCCGTTTCCCGAATGCTGAGTCGCACATGCCATGACTCACGGACCCGCATTGCATGGACAGTCTACTGCCATTCCACGCATAAATACACCGTGCAGGCCAGTGCGCCATCACAATGGCGACCCAGGCCATCCAGGAGGCAACCATCATGGCACTGCTCGTACAGCTCGGCAGCTATAATCCTGTCACCGATGGCTGGCAGATGATCCTCGATCTCAATGATGGTCAGACGTTGGAAGTCGACGAGGTCGGCGGACTTGACATCCCCACCCCGACGCTCGACATCTATACAACGGCAAATCCTCGGGGAGCAGGGGAGCGGTTCCTGCGGGGACGCTATGCCGCTCGCGAGGTGGCCGTGCGCTGCACGCTTGGCCCTGCCGCCACAGAGGCGGCGCTGGCGGGCACACTGCGCCAATTAGCAGCGGTGCAAGGGCAAGCCGGGGGAGCAAATGGGGCACAGATAGCAGGGGTTAGTGGCGCGCCGCACATCGCCCTGGCCGTGCAGCCCCCTGGTGCCAGTGCGCCTGTCTATGCCGATGTGCTGGCGCTGGCCCACGACCTCACGGGGTCAGGAGATGCGGCGGCATGGGTGCGGTTGCTGCACGAGGGACTCACCATCGAGTTGCTGTGCGCGCCTTTCTGGCGTGGCCCACGCGCTACGTTGGATAATCTCGTCCCCAACCCAGGGATGGACCAACCTGGCCAGGTGACGCTGTGGGCGGACGCCGCCACCAACGCGAACTATGTCAGTGGCTACGCGCTGAACGCGGGCAGCGCTCCCACCATCGCCAGCAATACGCTGACCATCTCCGCAAGCGCGGATGTCAGCTTTGGTGCGACAAATTGGGGAGCGATTACGCAATGGGCCGTCGCGTTCACCGCCGCCAGTGCGGGCACGTTCACGTTTTGGTTGCATCGCTCCGCGACGACCACGGGCATTCAGATCATCCAAAACGGCGCAGCGAATACGCTGGGCATCAGCACGGATATTGCTGGCACAGTGGCAAGCGTGGCCTCGGGTTCGGTGACGCTGACAAATGGAACGCGCTATTGGCTGGTGGCAAGCGCGCTGCCCGCCATCAACGCCAACGCTCTGACGACCCTGGTGAGCGCGCAGATCTACAATTACAGCAGTGGCGCGATTGGCACCGCCATCGGCACGCCACTTTTCGCCAATGTGACGGCAGCAGTGCTGCAAACTGGCCAGTGCGGCTTCAGCACGTCCGGAGCAGCGCTGGTCATCTCCACCGCTGGCGGCACGAATCCGGCCGCAAATAGCATCACGGGCATCGCGGCGGATAGTTGGTTGGCCAGCGCGACCAATGGTGATGCGACCGCCGCCCCCTCCTGGCCGGGCTGGGACGCCACCACCACGTATCCCGGTGGCCCATGGGCCAGTCTGCGGGCGCTCAGCCTGACCGCGCCCCCCGCAGGCAAAGTCAACGCGACATGGACGGGGCCACGCGGACCGGCCACAGGTGGCACGCAAGTGACGGGCCGCGTCTGGGTCGCGCAAGCTGGCCTGAGTGCCACGGCCAGCGTCACCCTCACCGCCCAGCAATATACCAGCGGCGGCAGTTTCATCAGCGCGCTCACGCTAGGCACAGCCACCGCGACGAC
Organism: Ktedonobacterales bacterium; assembly: GCA_013815535.1. Taxonomy (GTDB): domain Bacteria; phylum Chloroflexota; class Ktedonobacteria; order Ktedonobacterales; family JACDGC01; genus JACDGC01. The sequence goes on along the minus strand of JACDGC010000019.1, from coordinate 3,531 downwards.
CATTGGGACAGGCTGGGCGGGCATCAGTGGCACCGTGACGCTCGCCGCGAATTGCGCCGGCATCAATCTGCAAATCGCCGTTGCCGATGCTACAGCAGGGGCCAGCGCACGAGCGACCGTCTGGCTCGACAACGCCCAGCTCAACACTGGCACAGCCCTTCTGCCGTACTGCGCGAATCGTTTCGCTAAAGCCCCCGCCCAAATTGCCTTTAGTGGCATCGCGGGGGATGTGCCCGCGCCGTGCAGCCTCGCCCTGGGGGTGAACCCGGCGGGCGCGGGACTGGCGGCGGGTGCCACGCTGAGCCTCTTCGCCGGGCGCCGCGCACTGGCGGGCTTCGGCGCGCAATTGGTGGCAGGTGCGCTCGCCGCTGGTGCCGATGGGGTCAATCAACAGCTTACTCCCGATGGCACCATGTGGGCAGGAATCCAAACGATCTTCAAGGGCGCAGCGGCGAATTACCAACCTCTCTATCTGACGGGAACGGCGGCAGATTACAGTGGGGTCTATCATCTCTTCGCGCGGCTGCGCCTGCATGACACGCCCGCCACCAGTTTCACCCTGCAACCTCTCAGTTATGTCACGCAGAGTCCCTGGCTGGGCAACACGGCAAAGACCGACCGCTTGGGGGTCTATCAAGGCACGCCACTGAATCCCTTTACCAACGCAAACTGGGCGGTGGTCGACGCTGGGCAGATCACGATGCCCGCTTTCCCCCTAGCCACGGGTGCCGACGCCACGCTGATCGACGTCACAGCGGCAGCCATCTCGGCCACCGCGACGAATCAGCTTGATAGCGACTGGGGGGTGCAATACATAGACCAGTGATTGGCGCAAAGGTGAACTATCAAGATGCGCCACCCTTTCGTGTGTCATGTCATCATCCACACGAAACTTGAAATACACTATGATTCTGTCAGGATAGACCACTATCCGCTCTACAAAATGAGCAATAAGATCCCGTTTCTGAGGGATGTCTTTTTGATCTACGATTTCAAGGGCATCATTTAGTAACATCTGAGCATCTAACTGATAACCTACCGGATCTTGTGCATTCTCCGCTTGTTGTTTTGCCTGAGTTAATTGAGCCGAAAGACGTTGCCATTCCTGATTCGCTACGTCATATTGTTTCTCCAAAATTGGAGTCATGCCCTTACGTGTGATTAGCTCAATCAAACTTTCCACTTTGGATTGTTGAGCTTGAACGAGGGGTGTTAATTGCTGAACTTGATCATGGGAATGGTCTATCTTCTTATCAAGCTCTTGCTGAACTAATTGCAATTCGCTTGCAATGTACTCAGGCGTAAAAACATGCTGGCGAAGGAGATCAATAACAGCCTCATCTAGTCGCCAACAGGAAATAACAGGCATCGTACATTGACGCGACCGAGTATTCTTCCTCTCACTACACTTATAATACCGATAATCGGGTGTACGGTTGTCGTTCTGACCTAGAAGTTTCGACTTACGCTCAGCATCTTCACAACATCCACAATAGGCAAGACCAGAAAGGAGATAGTGAGAAACAAGCGCACGTGGATGTATCATTGAAAATGAGCGGCGAAGTCGATTTTCCTGAACTTTCTGAAAATCCTCCAAGGTGATATAAGGCTCACAGAATCGCTCACCGTCTTGCCAATTCATGGGATATTTTACGCCTCCATAAACGAAAACTCCTGCATAAATAAGATTATTAAACATCAGCCCATAGGTACTAGGCACTTTATAAAGATGAGTTGTTTCATGAATATCAAAATAACTTGCGTTGCTCTCAAGCTTCATCTTCCACGCAAGCGACACCATGTTGAACCAAGCTTCATCCTTTATTAATGTTTGTCCATAACGAACGTCGCCATTATGACGATATCCAATTTCTACCCTTTCAGAGCGGTACCCACGGGGAGGAACCGAACTAGGCCAATACCCTTGCCCAACTATATACGTAAGTCCACGACGAACATCTGTAGCGAGATCGTCAAGGAACCGCTGATTCTTCCAATCAATGAACGCCTCATAGATTGGAGCCATCTCGTTATTTGGAACATCATCGACTTTACTAATAACAGCATAGCCGCGTTTCCGAAGCTCCGCTTTATAAAACTGTGAATCCAGTTGATCACGCGCAAAACGAGACAATGACCAGAGAACAATTCCTTGCACAGGCTGAGGCTCATGACGAGACAATCGCAGCATCTCTTGAAACTGAGGGCGATCTTCTCTGCTTCCTTCCATCGCTTCATCGACAAACATTCGTTCGATTATCCAATTACTATCTGCACACCACTTTTGCATTTCAACAGCTTGACTTTGAATCGTCTGTTTATCGCCAGGTGAATGACGTAAATAAACCCATACATGAGAACCAGAAGGAAGTTCCCATAAGTGGTTCTGCTCTTTTTGAGCCTTATGTCTTTGAGTGAGATGATGGCGTGGCATAAATAATCCCTCCCCTGCGAACTACGATACACCAAGAGAGCAAGGGGTAGATCACCCCATGCTCCCATTCTGTTACCTGATACGACATCTGGCAGCTAGTCATCTTGCTCCCACGATGCCCCCTGATTGAAGCTGACAATAGCTTGATGACGCCGATCCGCCATTGCCTCGTCACCTTGGAACCACCGCTGATAGGGGAGGCGTGTCATCACTTGGCGCTTGCATTTGACGCAGCGGACCCCCACCAGCCAAATCACCGTGCCCTCTTTGGGTCGTTGCCCTACTTGCAGCTTGCCGCCACACCGATAATGCCGCCTCTGCTCATTTGCCTCTTGCCGTGTCATCGCTACGCTCCTTTTTCTGCTGGCGGCTTCGCTACCCGTTTCGCTGGACGCCCACGTGGTCGCTTCGGAAACACCAACGGCGCTTTCATCGGCACCTGCTTGCCGGACATGCGCGCTCGTTCGCGCACATCCTCGGAGAAGACCCGCCCGACGTGGGCATCCCATTCCGTGATGCGCTCTTGGAAGGCCACCAGCTCGCCGGGCAACGACGCCGGAGCGTCGAGGTACGACCCCCGCAGCATCGCCCGTGTCACCAACATGCCCCGGATCTCGGCATCAATCTGGTCCAGGTCCGGCTTGGCCTCCTTGGCCCGTTTGAGCGGTTTGGGCAGCCCGTGCAAAAAAGGGGCGCGCTGCACCACTTCCCAGAGCGGATCGGTGTCCCACCGCGACCGCGTGCCATCGGTGGAGTCAGGAACGGCCAGCCGCATCCAGCCGCGATGCGTCACATCCGGCAGACGGTCAAATTCGGGGGGATAGCCCACGCCAAAGCCCCACGCTTCGCCGAGGTGGTCGAGCGTCACATACGGATCATCAAACCACCTGGCCCCCTTCTCGGTGCCATGCGCGACCTCTAATTCATTGAGGATGCCCCGCCGATAGCGCAACTCAATACGAGTGAGGCGCATCCCCAACTCCCACCCACCGGCCTTGTGGATCTCACGCATCCACGGCTTTTTGTGCTTGCGTTCTTCGAGAATCTTGTCGTACCAGGCCGCCGACATATCCGCGCCAGGGGAGAAGCCGATGCCC
>JACDGC010000523.1 GCA_013815535.1 Ktedonobacterales bacterium | reverse complement strand
CTCGCCATGTTGCTCCCTGGTCGTATGCACACTACCAAGGCAGCGCAAAGCGACGCTGTTACCGCGAACAATTCAACGGCGGTGATGCCCACTGCCGAGCACCGCAACCAAATCTCGACGCCTAGCAACTGACGCTACGCTAGGGGCTGTTGTGCTGGTCCAACAATCCCTAACACGACGGTTCACGACGAAGGGTCTGGCTTTCCCTACCCTTCCAACTGGAAAGGAAAACACGCATGTGGTTTGTCGTCCTGTTTCAATGGCTGCACGTGTTGCTTGCCATCTTCTGGTTTGGCAGTGTGTTGTACTTGAACGTGATTCTCATTCCCACAATCTTGCGCCTACCTATCGAACAGCAACGGGCCGTGACGATCCCGCTCGGCGCATTTTCTGATAGGATCTTGACGCCAGTCTCCATGCTGGTCATTCTGTTCGGTATCTTGCGCGGCACCGTCTTTGGGCAAGTGCAGCATGTAACGAGATTGCTGGGAACCTCCTACGGACGCATTTTTTTGGCGGCAGCCCTGTTGACCATTGGGCTGGCCTGTTGGGGCACGTTCGTCTCTGGTCGCGCGGCCAAACACCTGAATACTATTCCTCTGGTCAATGGGGGACCAACCCCTGCCTTCACCAACCAGCTTCAGCGGGTCAAGATGTTTGTGCTCTTAGAGTTGGTCGGGTTCTTTATCATCTTCACGCTGATGATCTTGCTGGGATCGGGCATATAGGCCACCCGGAGGGGGAAACGCCGAATCCGGCATGGTGGGTCAGGCAGGGCTATGGCGTGGTGCAGGTCGCTCAGCGTGGCAGCGACGAATCGCTGGGCTACTCCGACTGTCTCACGTCAAGGACAAAGGAGGGGCAGCATTTTGCGAAATAGTACCACTTTGGGCCAACACCCTTGATTCCCGAATTCAATTCTCTTATAATCCCAATGAGCGAATTCAATTCGCTTACCTTGCGAGTGGGAGGAAGAATGATGCCACGTCCTGCCGACCCCGAGCGTTCCGCCAGGATACTGGCTGCAGCACGCGCCCTCTTCTTTCAACGCCAGTATGAGCAGACGACGATGGCCGACATCGCCGCCGCCGCAGACATGGGGGTCGGTTCCCTCTATGTCTACTTTCCGACCAAAGAGACGATAGCCCTCACCTTGGTCGAGCACTACTTCGCGGAGTTGCACGAAGCCATTGTGCCGCCCCTGCATGATCTGGCTGGTGCCCAGGCGATCACGCAAACGATTGTCGCTGGGCTGGCCAGCGCACAGCGCAATATCGACGTCGTGGCACTGTGCCGCTTGATACCCATCCAATGCCTCCTCCCCGAACGCCAGAGGTTACTGGCAGCGATTGAGCACGCCGTGGCACACCAAATTGGCCAGGGGCATTTTCTGCCCCTCGATCCTATATTCGTTACGCAATGGATCAACGCTCAGATTGAATGGGTCATCATCCACTGCTTGGTTGAGCGGACGGGGAGCATCGCAGCCTATCAGCACCAGTTGACCGAGGTCATTGTCCGGGCCATAGTTTCACCGCCCACCACACCTTCGCCATAACCAGCGGCATCTGTGGCAAGGCGAGAGAGGTAACCAATTATGTCCGTAGCACAGCAACCCCCTATGGGGTGGCGCGAACGCCTTTTACAGCAGTTTGGGACACAAGTTGCAAATCCACGCGGACCACTGGGAGCCGTCATTGGCAAAACCGTTTTCACCAGGGGGAATGCCCCATTCAACCAATGGGTGATGCAGCAACTCGACCTGCAACCCAACAGCCGTGTGCTTGAAGTTGGCTGTGGGCCAGGGGTGACGCTGCAAGCCCTGGCCGCCCGTGTACCAGAGGGACATGTCGTTGGGGTCGATCGCTCCCCGGTCATGGTTGCTCAGGCCAGGCGACGCGGTCGTGCCCTCCTACGCGCCGGGCATTTGGAAGTGCTTGAGGGAAGCACCGAGGCATTACCCTTTGCCGATGCCAGCTTTGATCTGGTCGTCGCCATTCACGTGCTCTATTTCTGGCCCGACGCCATCGCGACCCTGACCAAACTGCGGCGTGTGCTGCGCACGGGCGGCAAAGTCGCCATCGGCTTCGTCTGCAAAGACGCGGCTCCCAAAGTCACCCAAAGCGCGTTTGACGTGACGGGGGCACGGCTGGCGGTTTCGCCAGAAGCGGTCGCAGACCTCTTGCAATCGGCGGGTTACACCCACATCGGTGTTAGTAGCAACGGACACGGCGGCTACTGTGCATTGGGACAACAGGGCTAGGCGCATACTGCCGCAGTAACACTAGATTGTTGAGAAACACCAGGCGAGCGCGTGCAGTTCGCGTCATGCGCTCGCCATGGAACAGCGTGCGCTTTTTTCAGTACAGGAAAGAACAACGTACCAGGCGGATAGGCACGTCGAGCGCTCCCTAAGCACACCGCTGAGATAACACCCTTACGGACCCGCTGCACACGCTATGTGCCCCACTGGTTTCAGTTGCGGTGCTTGCAACACCATCGCTCAAGGCCGAATAAGTCGGCTACCCACGAGGAAGAAAGTAGAAAAGACATGTCGACAGCAAACAATAAAGCCCTTATCCACCGCTGGTTTGGCACGATGGTCAATGGCCAGACGGACCTTGCGGTGCTCCTGGTGGCGCTAGACGAGACGTTTGCGCCGGACTTTGTTGACCACGATGGCCCGGATCCCCGTAACGGGCGAGAAGCACTGCGCAGGGCATTGCCCCTCCTTTTGCAAGCGTTGCCCGATGCTCATTTGACCATCGAGCACCTGATTGCCGAGGGAGAGATGATCGCGGTGCGGCTTCGCGGGCAGGCCACCCACACCGGAACGGTGCTCAACATTGCCCCCACTGGCAGGCAGATTATCTGGACGGAGAACGAAATATTTCGCGTTGTGGACGAGCGCATCGTCGAGAGTTGGGGAGAGGGTGGCCTTGGCGACGCGCTCGCTGGGATTGGCCTCGCTTTTAAGTAACATACCGCACTGCCAGGGTCCCCCTCCACCTCTAGCCTGAAGCGATCTTACGTGTTCCGCCGTACCGTTAGCTGATGAAAGGAATGACTTTACCGATGTCCCAGCACCCTCAAGGTCTCCGCGCCAGCACACAGGCGCTTGTTACCCGCAGCGTGATCCTCATCGTCACCTGTGCGGCAACACTCGTGCTCCTCCCGGCCCATGTCGCCATGGCCGCCCCCCGCGTCCCAACACGTCCCCACAGTGTGGCCTTAGACCGGTTCGTCCATACAGCGACCGCCGCCAACACCACCGCCAACACGACATCTCTTGATGAACTCCCCCACGATCAGAATCTGGTCATCAACGTGACGCCAACATGGAATACCAACGATACCTGTGGCTGCGTCTTCGACTCGGCACCCTTAGGGGTGTGGTGGAATGGCTCGACCTGGGCAATCTTCCACGAAGATTCCACCCCTATCGGGCTGGGGGCCACCTTTAATGTCTCGGCAGAAATTGCACGTGATGGTCTGCATGATCTCTTCTTTCATGTGGCCACTTCTGCGAATAGCGTCGGAAATTATACCATCCTGGATGATCCAGCCCTCAACGGGAATCCCAATGCGATCGTCATCGTCACCCAGAACTGGAATCCAGCAGGCGTCTGTGCCTGTCGCTATAACCCGCGTTATATCGGTGTGTGGTATACCGGCAGCCACTGGGCAATCTTTAATGAAGATGCCACGCCCATGCC
>JACDGC010000522.1 GCA_013815535.1 Ktedonobacterales bacterium | reverse complement strand
AAATACGGCAGCGCCATCGCCTTCTTCTCGCGCATGCTGCCCGTGCTGCGCACGTACATTTCGCTGCCAGCGGGCATCACGCGGATGAATCTGCCGCGCTTCCTGGCCTACAGCTTCTTGGGGTCGCTGCCGTGGTCCTTCGCGTTGGCCTTCGCGGGCTATAAATTAGGGCAAAACTATGAGAACATCGGCAACTTCCTGCATAAGTTCGATTATGTCATCATTGGCATATTGGTGGTGCTGATCGGCCTCTACATCTATCGCCACATCCGCAACGAGCGTGCATATGCCGCTGAAGGTGTGAGTGAAGGGGACGCGACGCTGAAACTGCCGCGCCAACCACGTGCCACGGATGACACCACCCCCACGCAGCGCCTGCCACGCCGCTAGCCCTTTGGCGCACCAGCAGGGACATCACGCGATGCAGTGATGTCCCTGTGCTGTATGTGGCGGGCCTAGGGTAGGCAGGCGGGCGAGGGGGGGCTGTTGCCCGCGTCTCAGCTCGTCCGAGCTTCCCTCCCTGCATAGAAATGGGCCATCTCACCTACCCCTCGACAAATGCGTTTTTTTGCTTTATAATTGGAACAAATGTTCACAATGCGCGCCCAGTGCTGCTGAGCGTGCCCCCCGAAAGGATGGCCAGCGATGAGCCGCGCGATGACCCTGAGTGAATTGTATTCTTTGCTGCTGCACATCGATACGGACGAAAAGGTGATTCCAGTCAAGACGGCCCAACCCGCCCCCGTGCTGCTGAACCAGCACAACGCGGCGTTTTGGGTGGGTCCGCGTCCTGCCAAGGGCACGCCACCCGCGCGCCAGCCGAAAACACCCCCACAGGTGCGCGTGACGAACCACGTCAGCGAGTTGCTGGAACGCTTTGCCAGCGCCCGTGGCGTCAGTGAAAACACCCCCTGGCAGGAATCAGCGCGGCACTGGGTTGCCCAGCGGCAGCAGGACGTGCAGGATCTGGCGACCCCGACGGGCCGCGAACTGGCCAATGCCGTGCAGCGCTCGTGGGATGCCATCGATACCCAATTGGCGGAACTGCGTGCCCCACTAGTCGTGTGAATGTGGCCGCAGCGTGAACGTCTGCGGCGTGTGGCGACCCACCTTAAAGCATATGTTTTCGGTGGGTCGCCTTTGCTTTCTCGCGTGTGCCCTGGTTGCCTGACCATCCGCGACGCGCGGTGTGTGCCTGAATCGTGCCACAAAACATGCCTCTTGGCTTGCCTGGGTGAGTGTGGTAGAATAGGAAACTGAACATCCAGGTATGCGCACTGGGCGTAGCAGATGAGGCGGGCAAGCGAGGCAAGGCGATGACAAATCAGCAACAAGAGCAAGGCAGAATCATTGGTGGCGACCTTGAAACGCTGGGCTTGCAGGCAACGCTGAAGATGCTGGCGCTGGGCGGCAAAACGGGCCAGCTCAGTGTCGCCGCCACCCACGACGCTGTGGATGGCCGCACGGTGCGCGAACGCCTGGACATCTACCTCAAAAAAGGCAACATCGTTGCCCTGAATTCGAGCGATCCCGCGCCCATCGATCTGCTCGAATTGCTGCGTCTGATGCGACGCATCCACCGCAAAGACGCAACGGAGATTCACGATCAGGTAGGCACCCATTTGCCCTATGTCTTAGCGGCCTTGCTCGAACGCAACCTCATCAGCGCGGGTGAATTGCAACAGCGCATGGAATTCGCCATCATCCAAGAGATCGCACGGGCCATGCGCTGGCAGCGGGGTACGTTCGAGTTTCATGTGCATGTCAACGTCGTGGAAACGAGCATGACCCCGCTCAGCGTCGACCACGTCTTGCTCGAAGCCATTCGCATCATGGATGAGTGGAGCAAGGTGACTATCCCCGAACTCACGCGCTCGAGCACGCCGCGATGGCTGCCAGAGTTCAAAGGCGACATCTCAGAGCTGAGCCTGTCGCGCGATGAGATCGGGGTGCTCTTTTTGGCGAATGGGCAAAATCCGGTGTTCGCCATCGCGTATGGTTTGCTGACCAACGAAGCGCAAGTTGCTCACAGCGTGGAACGCTTGGTGAATATGCACTTGGTCGAGGTCGTCAATGACCAACTGGAGCGGCAACTGGAGCAAAGCCTGACCAACGCGCTGACCGTCAGCCGTGGCCAACTGAAGCATGATAACCGCATGACCCCCGAGCAGCGCTTGCAAATGCTCATCCACACCATGGGCACCTGCATCAATAAGCTGCTTTCGCATCACAGCAACTATGCGCGGGCCCTGCGTGGCAAGACGGTGAGCAATGACGACCTGTATGGCTATCTGGAAATGAGCTTCTTGCCGCTGTTGCGGCGCGCCCAACGGGACCACCAGATCGTCGAAGCGGTGACGTTCCACGATGGCGAACTTGACTATCATGAACTGATGGACCTCAACAAACTGGTGCGCGGGGACCAATTAGAGACCTTTTACTGGGACGCCGTCCAGGCGTTTCATCAGTTGATGAATAGCACGTTTCAGATGGTCATCGCTGATGAAATTGGCCCAACCCGCGCGAGCCGCCGATTAAATGAATTGTGGGAGACGTTCGCTCAGGAGGTCGACGCGGAAATGGAGCGGCAGCGCGTCCGGCGCATCAGCAACCAACAACGTCGCCAACAGCCCTAGGGGCGCGCCCCGTGAGGATACATAGAGAGGAACGCACATGAATGAACCGATCATCTTGATCGTGGACGATAGCCCCACCGTCCGCAAGATCGTGCAATTGACCTTGCAGCGCGATAACATGAATGTCATCGCCGCGAATGATGGGCTGGGCGCGCTGGCGGCGGTCTCGGATTATCTGCCCGATCTTATTTTATTGGATATCAATTTGCCGCATATGGATGGCTATCATATTTGCCAAATCATTCGTAAAAATCCAGATTTCCGTGAAACGCCGATCATCATGCTCAGCGGGCGCGATGGCCTCTTTGATAAGATGCGTGGACGCCTGGCGGGGTCAAGTGAATATCTGACGAAACCCTTTGACTCGAACGATCTGGTGCAAACCGTGCGCCGCCATCTTTCCACGGCGCCACGGCGCGTGCGCTCGCAGCAGCAAAGTCAGCAGCGGGCCCGCCGCATTGCCTATTAATTGCGTTGCGCACGACGATGCGCGTGGCGACATGAAGGAGCCGGGAAGATGCAGCCTTTACCCTCTAACGCACTGAAGGTGCTGGTCGTCGATGATAGCTGGACGGACCTCACGATGATGGCCAATCCGCTACACGAGTATGGCTATAACGTCGTCACGGCGATGGATGGCGAGGAAGCCATCGAGAAGGCGGTGTTTGAGCAACCCAACTGCATCGTCCTGGATGTCATATTGCCCAAGCAAAATGGCTTCGCGGTCTGTCGGCGTCTGAAGCAACTCGAGGCGTGCCGTCAGATTCCGATCATCCTTATCAGCAGCAAGAACACCCCGCAAGATCGCCATTGGGGCATGCAGCAAGGCGCGGACATCTACCTGACTAAGCCTTTCCGCGAAACGGAGTTGCTGGCCAGCGTGCGCAGCTTGTTATAAGCAGTAAAGGGACAGGGACAACGGCGATGGACAATGGACGAGGCAGTGGGGTGAACCCCGACGCGCTGCAAGAGGCGCTCCGTGCTTTTGGCGGCGGCAACGTGCCGACACAGTCCGCTGAGATCGCCGCCTTGGTGCAGCGCGTCGGTCTGGGGACGACGGGGGGCTTGCCTGCCGTCACTCCTGGTGG
>JACDGC010000521.1 GCA_013815535.1 Ktedonobacterales bacterium | reverse complement strand
AAGGTGTTGTCTTTGATTATGGTAGGGATCAGGTTATCAAAATCTATGGCAATGCCAGTCGTACGTATCTGGAACACTTGGCAGCCTTACAGCGCGAGATTGTTGGGCATGCCCTCCCTTTTGCGACGCCCTTGATCCATGAGATTAGTGAGATTGATGGTGTCCACTACACGCGCGAACGTCGGCTTAACGGCATGCGAATTGAACCACTTTTTCCGATGCTGGATGCTGAGACGCAGCGGCGTGCACTCACCAACTTTTTCAGCGTGTTGCCAACACTCAACAGCATTTCATATGACCACGCGCCCAATGGCCAGGCCATGCAGATGGGCGGTTTTGTGCATGCATCAACATGGTCCGGCTTTTTGACTGAGATGCTATAACTCGTTACGATGCATTCGCTGCCTGACCTGGAAGCCGATGTTGGAGGAACGCAGGAGAAGATTGAACGCCTCAGCCAAAGCATAAGACTCCACTTGCCTGATTCGCCCAAACGTCTGGTACATGGGGATTATTACCTAGCTAATGTGCTGTTCCATGAGGATCTGACGGTCGCTGCCGTGCTCGACTTTAGCCCGCATACGCTAATCGGCGACCCACGGCTGGATGTGGCGGGTGCCATCACCTTCTTGACCCTTGATGCAGGTATCAAGTCAGCACATATCTACGATCTCACAGCGCTCGCTGCCGCGAAGTATGGAGAGGACATTCATACGTTCATTGCCATTTATGCCCTCTACTACAGTTTTTACTTTTCGGATACCAAAGAATTCGACCCCAGCACCTATGCTTGGTGCATCGCCAACTTGCGCGATGATGCCCTGTGGGAGCGAGCACTCACGAGCTAATATGCTCACTCCCCATCGCTCAACAGCGACAACTGCACTGGGGCATTCGTGAGTGAGCGGACGGGGGCGAAGGAGCGGCGGTGTGCGGGGCAGGGGCCGAGGGCTTGCAGCGCTGCGAGGTGTTGTGGCGTGCCATAGCCCTTGTGCCGCGCGAAGCCGTAGCCGGGGTGGGTCGCGTCCAGTTGCTCCATCAGCGCGTCACGGGTGACTTTCGCCAGGATCGAGGCGGCGGCAATGCTGAGCGACCGTTGATCGCCTTTGATGAGCGGCACTTGGGGGAGGGGAATCTCGGGCAGACGGATGGCATCTAGCAACAGCGCGTCGGCTGGTGTGCTCAACTGGGCTAGGGCCGAGTGCATGGCCAGCCGCGTCGCTTGCAAGATGTTGCGTGCGTCGATGGTGGCGGCGTCACAGATCCCCACCGCCCAGGCCGTGGCGCGGCGGCGAATGGTGACGGCCAGCTGTTCGCGCCGCGTCGCGCTCAGTTCCTTCGAGTCGCGCACGCCGTCCAGATCGGTCATGATGGCGTCGTCCAGCGGCAAGATGACGGCGGCGGCGACCACGGGACCAGCTAGACAGCCGCGCCCAACCTCGTCTAGCCCCGCGACCGCCGCGAAACCTTGGTCATGCAAGAAAAGCTCGGCAACGAGCGATGGCGCAGTCCCCCAAGGACAGGGGAATGCGCCAGCATCAAATATCCAGTGGCTGGGTGACTCGTTCACGATGTGCTTGCGGTGAGTGCGACTCAGCGGCGGCGCTCTTTCAGGCGAGCAGCCTTGCCGGTCAGGCCGCGCAGGAAGTAGAGGTTCTTGCGATGCGTCACGGCATGCTTCATCACTTCGATCTTATCGATGCGAGGCGAGTTCAGCAAGAAAGTGCGCTCGACGCCGATATTCTGGGCCAAGCGGCGCACGGTGAAGGCTTTGTTGAGGCCCGCGCCGCGCATGGCGATGACGATGCCCTCAAAGACCTGGATGCGCTCTTTGCTGCCCTCGACAACCTTGGCATGCACGCGCACAGTGTCGCCCGATTCCAACGTGGGCAGATCCTGCCGCACGAATGCCGCCTCAACGGCGCTCACTAAGGTGCTCATGATTCGCTCAATTCTTTCACAGTGAGATGAGGGGAAAACGCGGATATGCTGAATATCAGTATAACACGAGCATTGACGGATCGCAAATCAGACGCTTTATGGGTAAAGAAAAAACGCCCGTGTGTTGCAAGCACGGGCGTTTCCATACATCGGTCATCGTAGCGGTGCAGCGGCTTTGCCGTCACCGTGGGAAAGAATGCGCCGGAGTTCGGCGGGGCCTGCGAACGGGATGCCGGGTGAAGCGTGGTCTACCAATGTGTCTCGCGCGCCACCGCAATAGTCGGGACATGTGCGCGAAAAGGAAGCATCAGTCGGCACCACGATCGCAGGGGATCGACTGCCCGCCTTTACGGGCACGCCTGATCAGTCTGAATCACCATATTCCACAGGTGCAACGGCTTTTTCATAGGTCGCATAGGCGAGTCTCCTCTCCGCGCTCCCAAGATGCAAGGCTTAGGGCGAGCAATGCTCAGCCGGGGTAGCCTTGGAGCCTGTATCGGTATCGAACCGATACTAGTATCTTACTGGAAGATGGCGCAATTGTCAAGACCTTTTGCCCCCAATTATCGGAAAAATCACCAGATTCTTGCTAAAAGATGCGTTTGCCAAAGGCCGAGCAGATGAGGTCCGCAGCCAATTCGCCCGTCTGGTTGGCATGGTCAAGGATGGGGTTGACCTCCACCAGATCCATCGAGCGCAGCGCACCGGTTTCGGCGATCAGTTCCATCACGAGATGGGCATCACGGAAGGTCATGCCACCCGGCACGGGGGTGCCAACGCCGGGGGCATCGCGGGGGTCCACGACGTCGATATCAAAGCTGACGTGCAAGGGCACGCCCCCCGCAGTGGCCAGCGCCAACGCCTGCTCGGCGATCTGTGGCAACCCGTGACGGTCGATGTCATGCATGGTAAAGACATGCACCCCCTGCTGATGCAGCAGATCGCGTTCGCCTTGATCCAGTGACCGCGCGCCAAGGATGACGATATGCTCGGGCAGCAACTTGGGCGAAAAGCCGCCAATGCTGGTCAGGCGGGGGGCACCAATGCCACTCAGGGCCGCCAGCACCATGCCATGAATATTCCCTGATGGCGAGGTCAGATGGGTGTTGAAGTCGCCATGCGCATCCACCCACAACACCCCCATTGGGCCATATTTCGCCACGGCACCCGCGATGGAGCCGAGGCTGATGCTGTGGTCGCCGCCCAGCACGATCGTCGTCGTGGCGGGGTCCACCGCCGCCACGCGCTGGGCCAGCTCAACCGTCGCAGCTTCGATGGGGTCCAGGTATTTCACGGTGGGGTCGCCGACATCCAACGTCTCGGGTTCGCGAATGTCGATGTTGCCCAGATCCGTCACGGAATGGCCGAGCATCTGCAGTTGTTTCGTCAGGCCCGCGCAGCGAATCGCGCTCGGCCCCATATCCACGCCACCCCGTCCCGCGCCCAGGTCCATCGGCGCGCCTAATAAAGCCAGCTGCATCTTGATCCTCTTTGTCTCGACACTGCGGTGTGTTGGGCCTCTGCGATGAGGCTTGTGGTGGCCAAAGCCACTCATTGAATTATAGTCACTGAGCCACACAGGCGTCCATGGGGTGTGATGGCGCTCATAGACAAATCGTTATCCTGGCTGATAGACTGTGAACAGAGTGGCAACGCTTGCCACCGCGCTCGCTGGAATCATCCACAGGAGGATCGCATGGCATCTCCCGCAGGCACCACGAAACTCGCCCCCAAATCGGGCTTTTTTAGCTGGCAATTCTGGGTTGGTCTCGTCGCTGTCATCGGCACCTTCATTC
>JACDGC010000520.1 GCA_013815535.1 Ktedonobacterales bacterium | reverse complement strand
ATGAACGCTATGCCGAGCAGCTTTCGCAGAAGAAGCTCTTCGCTAACGCGATCTTGGCGTCGTCGAATCCCGACATCCAAACGAAATATGGCGTGAAAGATCCGGGCCAGCAATGGGGCGACACGAACCAAAAGGCCCTCATCTCGGTGGTGCCCCAGACCTTCTGGGCCTTGCTGAATCCTGTGCCGGCTGACCAGCGCTCCTTGATCGACGGCAAGACGGTGTATGTGACCAACTGCATTGGTTGTCATGGCATTCTGGGCAATGCGAATGGTCCCGCTGACCAGTTTCTGAACCCCTATGCCTACAACTTCACCAGCGCCGACAACATGCGCTCGGGTCTGAGCACCAGCCCTGGGTCGCTCTACCAACACATCCTCTACGGCATCAAGGGCACGGCGATGCCAGCCTTTGGCCAGGATCTGACCGTGCAGAACATCTGGGATACGGTGAACTTCCTATACACCATTCCCAATGGTGGCCTGAAGACGGCGGAGCCAAGCATCACGCAATACATCCGGTGGACGGCCCCCCCAGAGTTGCAAGATCTTCTGAAGGTGCCGCAAGCCGCCCCCTCGAATGGGAGCACCACGGTGACCACACCCACGCCCGTTGCCTATCGTGATCCCAAGCCATTCATGATTGGCGCGTAAGCACTTCGCAGCGCGCTGGGGTTCCCCTGGCGCGCCGTCCCACGAACCGAGGAAAAAGACGATGTTGAATTGGGAACGATTGGCCGAGCGCCATCCCTATGAAGCACTGCGGCGACTGTTGACCCTGGGCGGGGTGGCCTTGGTAGCGGCTTTTGCCGCCACGGCCCCTGCGCTGGCCGATGACCGCCCCGATGGCGCGGAAATGGCTACGGCAGGGTCGATGATGATCGTCATCGCGGCTGCCTTCGTCGTCGCGGGTTTGGGGCTGGTGTGGTCGTGGAAGAACGGCGAATATGACGAGCCCGAGGAAATCAAATATCAGATGATGGCAATGGTCGAAGACGAGCCAGATTACTGGGGCATGGGCGCGCACGATGCGGAAGATGAGGCCGAGGAAGAAGCCCTCGCGCAGCGTCCGTTGTTGGCGCGGCCAGCGGTGGGTTAAAGGGGAAATGCGACTATGACGCCCGCGCTCGCGACGCTGACCCGTCACCCCATCTGGCGGCGCACGAAACGCACGCTCCGCCGCTATCGTGAGGTGATCTTGATCGTCCTCACCCTGGCGATGAGCCTGGGGTTCCTCTTTTTCGGCTACGTCGTCGCATTGATGTTGGAATCGCAGCACCCGCACTGGTTCGGGAGCGGTTATTAAGGTAGAGGAGGCACCGCACAATGCCTGGTGCTGAAGGACGAACTGGTTTTCCTTGGGATGCCTTTCCCTGGCAACTGAACTGGGGCTTTCTCATCGTTGAGTTGTCCCCATTCATCATCCTGATCGGGATGATCATCTTCGGCGCGATGAGCAACCGTCTACAGATTTTGCGACCGCGCCGAGGGGCCATCGTCGAAGATACCGCTGGCACGGTGCAGGAAAATGGCTCCTTTCTGGTGCCCTATGCCGTGGCGGCCATCTGGGTCGTCATCGCCATCGCCGTCTTGATCTACACCTTCAACAATGCCATCTTTGGTGAGCAATATTAGGCTGCGCCTCACGCGCTGAAAGGAAAGGCCCTCATGAGCGACGAGCCTTTAGCAACCGGTGGCGATTCCACCGACGAAACGTGGCGCTATGATGTTGGCCCGGTGCCCGTCATGCACTGGTTTTGGATCTTTTTGATCGCCTTCTACATCATCGCGACGGGGGTGGGCCTCTATTTCGCGATGGGGAACACCTACGTGACCATTCCGCAGGGCAACTGGCCGCTGCGCTAGACGAGGGGAGCACGTCGATGGCATTCGTTCGCACCATTACCTATACCTTCCCATACGCCAACATCTCCGAGCTTGAAACGGGGACGGACACGTGGCTGCGCCTCGTCTCAGCCCATAAACTGATCGCGCAGGAAAGCGAAGGCATGTTGGATACTGGGGTGTGGATGACGCAAGATGCCGATGGTTCGGTGCGCGTCACCAGCGTGACGGAGTGGTATAGCGTGGAAGATCTCGATAGTTTTGCGACCGACCCCGATGTGCGCTTGCATGAAACCGAAGTCACCAAGCTCACCACTGGTACCCCCAAGGTTGAAATCTACGAAGTCATCGGCTAATATCAGGGCTGGCATTCAGCGCGCACCAAGAGGCACACACTATGGGCATCTATGACATCGGGACGGAGTTTCCGTGGGAGATCGGGGTGGGGTTGGCCATCGCCGCCGTGGTCCTCTATCTGGCCATTCGGACATCGCGCAAAGCGGATCGCCGCCACCTGCACGCGGCGGGGACCACCACGCCACGCACTGGGGCAACGCCAGCGCGTCCTGCCGCGACGGCACGGCGCACCACCTCCGGGGGGCGCTAAGCGATGGATTCACCCGTTTGGTCGAATGACATCCTCTATCTCAAAGAGATGATCGCAACCATCTCGGTGACCATCGCGATCACGATCGGCTGCTTTTACCTGAGCCGCCGCGCCGACCGCAAACGCGCCGACCGTCTGGCGCATGGGCTACCCGCCGCCAAGCGTCCCTATGCGACGCGCCCACCAGAACGAACACACGACTAATCAGAAGCATTGGCATGTAGTGAGGGGATGAGAGAAGTGGCAACCACCGCATCACGGGTCGCGAAGGGCCGACCAACCACCAACAAGCCCGGCATGGTCCGCAGCACCCCACAGCCCAAGGGCAAGTCTGCCCCCGGCACCAAGGGGCAGGCGGTGGCACCCCCCAAATCCCCGTCCCCTCTAGCGCCCGTCACGGCGCCGCGTGCCCTCACGGCGGATGGCCGCCGCACCCCTGCCGACCCCCCAGCGCCCAGCCGCATGTCGAAGATGCTGGCCAGCGTGCAGTCCGTGCAAGCCGCCTCTGACGAAAGCAAACCCTGGCCCCGTTGGCGCAAGATCGCGCTGTGGGCCGTGATGCTGATGCCCATCTACGCCATCCTCATCTATCTCATCGGTGGGGCGTATTTCGTGCATGCGGGGATGAACGGCGTTGGCCTGAATAAGTCGTTACCGCCCAAGGTGCTTGCGGTGGTGAATGGCGTATCCATCCCCGATCAAGAGGGTGTGTTCATGCAGACGGGGGCCGACCCCACACAGCCGCTCAATTTGGTGATGCCCTACAATGACCGCGCGCTGAAACCGCCCCTCGATCAGCAGTTCACCGTCTCAGCCAGCCAACTGCGCTATCTGCTCATCCGTCAGGCCCAGGTTTCCCTCCCGACCGATTATCAGGTCTTTCAGATCGACAACAAAGATGTCGATCATCTGGTGAAAAATGTGGTCGCGCGGCGGGTGTCTGTCCCGCGCATCGCCCTCGTCTCACTGGCGCTACCCGCTGGCCAGACCTGGGCACCTGGATCGTATGTCATCGTCAGCCCCGATCTTGATGATGGCACCTATTACTATTTCTTCACCGTCACGAAGTAACGGAGTAAAGCGAGCAATCAGATGAATCCGTTCGTCACCCTAATTCTTTGGATCGTTGCCATCGTGGCAGCCTGCGCCATTGGCTACGCGCTCTCCCTCGCTGTGGGGATGATGAAGTCGATCTTCCTGCTCTTCGAAGTGGGGTTGACGGTCGTGTGGTTCTGGGCGGCTCTCTGGCAATTCGCGCTGATGCGCGAGCCAAACAGCGACGGCGGAACCT
>JACDGC010000519.1 GCA_013815535.1 Ktedonobacterales bacterium | reverse complement strand
GGTGACGCGGGTGGCTCGGCTGAACGTCTTGGCATCCACCGTGGGGCCTTCTGCTGCGCCCGTCCATTCTGTGATGCAGCGATATTGATAAGCTTTGGGCATGGTCGATCCTTTCCCAGAGATGTTGGAGTGGTTTCATTATGTCATAGGGACTGAGGCAACTCGCATGCTCGCCCATGATGAATCGCTGAACTGCTCTGCATATCGGTGGAATGAGCAAGATGTGCAAACCCAGCGGTCTCACTGCATAGCGCGTTGGGTCACTCTGTCACGTGGGGCGTCACGGCGCGAGTGCCAGCGCTTGTCACACGGAGGGTGGCGGGTTGCGCCGCCCTTGCGACGAGACAGCACGCCACCCTGGTTGTGGGGGGCTATTTCACGATGACCGTCAGTTGCATGGCATCATGATAGAGCGCGGTGATGTGGTAGGTGCCGGGTTGGGTGAAGGTGACCGTGTGGATCTGGCCAGCATATACGGCGATGCCGTTGGGGGCATTGAGTGCGGTGGGGGCACCAGTTTGCGGTTGGGGAGCGCCGTGCAGGCCCGCCAGCAACACATGCATGCCGCCCGTGGTGGGTTCTTTGAAGCTGATCGTTTGGCCAGTTTTGATCGTCACGGTTTGCGAGCCGAGAAAGATGCTGCTGCTGAGGTTGACCAGGGGGTGTCCGGCATCGGTTGGCGTTTTCACCGTGTTGTGGGGGTGAATGCCACACCCGCCGAGGAAGACGCTGAGGGCTAGCGCGCCCCCAATGATGAGGCTTTTCATGATCCTTGCTCCTTCCCTAATGACGACAATGACGACGAGGTTAGTGCAGATGTGCTGCCAACATCATACAAGATCGATTTCAGAATTTGATGAGGATCCGCGCAAAGAATGCAACTTCAGCACAAAAAAGATGCCACCGGGTGGGGTGGCATCGGGGTGGGGGGCTGGCGTCAGAGCATGTCGATGGAGGGTGGCGGAGGTGGCATGGCGGTGAGGGATTGCCCGGTGCCCATGCGTGGCGCGGCGATGCTGGCGGCCTTGACCGAGGCCGAGACCCAACGAAAGAACTCTTGCAGCGATTCGGCTTGCACATCGCGCATCAGCATCACCTGATCGCTCACTTCCTTCAGCACGTCCACCTTCACTTCGTCGCCGCAGCCGAGCGCGACAAAGGTGCCCAGCCGTGCAACGGTGCGGCTTTTCAGCGCCTGGGCGGCGGTGCGCCACTCATCGGTTGGCGCGCCATCGGTCAGCAAGAAGGCGAGCGGCTTGTAGTCGCCCTTCCGGTCAGGCGAGTTGGGGACGATGTCGGCGTCGAGCGCGCGACCTAATTCCCGCAGCGCCTCACCCAAGGCGGTGGGGCCACCCGCCGTCAATGGCGGTGGGGTGAAGCGGCTGAGTTCGGTCAGCGGGTAGCGGCGTGCGCCCTGGGCGAAGGTGATGACTGACAGCCACACGGTATCCACCGCGTTGGGGTTATTCATCAGTTCACGATAGAGCAAGCCGACGCCGTTGTTGACGGCCACGATGGGCGCGCCCGCCATCGACCCAGAGGTGTCGAGCAGCAGATACACCGGCAGGCGGCGCGTCTGGGTCTCGTCGAAATTCAATCCCATGTGCGTGTAATCCTTTATTGGCGACCAGCCGCTGTTGCGCGGTGATCAGATGCGAATCAGGCCCACTATAACCCAAGGGCGTCAGATAAAGCAAGGTCAACATGCGGCTCGTCTGCCCAGAGTGTGATGTATTGACGCTCAGCCATCCAACCCCAGCACGTGCGCCGCGTTGCCGCCCAGCACCTGGGCAGATTCCTCTGGCGTCAGCCCGCCCGCCGCCAGATAGCGCAACATGCGGGGATGGCGAATCAACGGGTAATCGCTGGCCCAAAGGATCTTGTCGCTGCCCACGCAGAGTGCGGCGGCCCGCCAGACCGCTGGGGTGTAGAGGAACGGCGAGGCGGCGGTGTCGAACCACCAGTGCCGCAGCAGTTCCGCGACCTCAGGCATCAGATGATAGAAGGGCAAACCGCCGCCCCAGTGGGCGGCCACCACGCGCAGTTGCGGAAAGGCCGCCGCGAAAGCCAGCAGATCAGCGGGGGAGACGTCGCCTTTGCCGGGGTAGTGGTGCCCCACTGGCTCACTGGCGTGTGTCAGCACGATCAGGTCGAGTGCCTGGGCGGCCTCGGCAATCGGGGCGAGCAGGGTGGTGTCGCTGAGGCGATAGCCCTGTCCGTGCGGCATCAATTCGCCGATGCCGCGCAGCCCTGCCGCGTAGGCCCGCGTGATCTCGGCCAGCGCGTCGGCGGGGGCTGTTGGCTGGATCACCGCGAAGCCGATGAGTCGGTCGGGGTGACGCCGCACCGCGTCAATGACGTAGTCGTTTGCCAAGCGGATCAGGCCGGCGTCGCGCCAACCGAAGCCAAAGGTGACGGCACGGTCGATGCCATGCGCTGTCAGCGAGGCCACTACATCCTCCGCTGTCGCCATGCGCGCCTGGGGGTCGCCATACAGTTCCGCGAACCAGGGATCGCGCGCGGCGAAATGCGCGCGGTTGGCGATGACCTCGGGCGGAAAGATGTGGGTGTGCATGTCGATGATCACGGCGACCTCCGCAACATGCGCAACTGCTGGCGAATGGGGGCTGCGCTGCTGGTGGACAGGGGGTGAGGGCTTTTAACTATGCAGCAGAGTGAGGACGACCCCCAAGAGCACCATCAGCGCGAACGCGATCATGGTTACTGCGGCGATGCGCCGCCAACTGGGTCCAGTGGTTGGGGTTGAGGAATGCGCCATCCTGAGGAGCCTCCGCGCGAATTTATGAAATCGGAATGCGGCTATCTTACCATGGCATCCTCGTGCTGACAAGCCCATGACCGAATGGGTGACGTGCCCTTGTCAAGGGGGCAAAGCAGACGTATACTGCTGTCACAGACAAGACAATGGGGGGCGACGAGATGACGTGCAAGGCATGCGGGGGAACGGTGTTGGATGCACAAGGAGCCTGTGTGATTTGCGGCCTTCCCGGCGATGCCAGCGCCAACACACAGCCGAATGGTGGCGATGTCATCCCCGTGGTGTATATGGTGCGGCCCGAGCCAACGCCAGCCCCCATTGCCCGCCAGTCGCGTCCCTTGCGCACCGCGGACCCCGCCGCGACCAATCCGGGGTCGGGTGTCTTTTGTGGACGCTGTGGCAGCGCGGTTGATCCCCACAGCGAGTTTTGCGGCATCTGTGGCTATCCGTTGCGCGAAGATGCCATCATGCGGTTGCATGGGACGCGGGGTTTCCCAGCGGGCGATCCGCTCGCGGAAGCTGACGCGGCGGATACTCTGCCGCCCCTTGGCATGCCACGTGCCAGCAACGAGTTGACGCGGTTGATCGGGGTGGTGCTGGTGGGCATCCTGGTTGTTGGCATTGCATTCGGCGTGCTCATCTTGCATCTGCGCTGACAGGAGTGGCATTGAACATCATCATTGTTGGCGCGGGGGCCATTGGCAGCGTCGTGACGGTTGCCTTGGCACGGGCGGGCGCGGATGTGACGGCCCTGCTGCGGCCAGACGCGGTGGCAGAGTCGACCAGTTTACGCATGCAGGTTGCCGCGTTGGGCGGCGCGCAGCAATGGGCGATCGTTCCCATCGCGGCGACGCTCAGCGAAGAGCCGGATCTGGTGATCCTCTGTGTGCCCGCGCACACGCTGGCAGATGCCTGCATGGTGCTCGCCCATTTGCCCGCGCACATCCCAGTGGTGGCATTGCATGGGGC
>JACDGC010000518.1 GCA_013815535.1 Ktedonobacterales bacterium | reverse complement strand
GCCGATGCCCATCACTTCAGGCGCGACGCCGCTGACCGACATGGTGATGACGCGCGCCAGCGGCTTGATGCCCAACTCTTGCGCCTTTTCGCGGCTCATCAGCACGACAGCGGCGGCACCATCATTGAGGGGGCTGCTGTTGCCCGCAGTGACGGTGCCACCCTTGATGAAGGCAGGGTCCAGCGCGGCCAGGCGCTCCAACGAAGTATCGCGGCGCGGGCCATCGTCGATGGTCATGGTTTCGCCATTGGGCAGGGGGACGGGCACGATCTCGCGGGCGAAGGTGCCGTCATCGGTCGCCTTGATGGCGTTCATATGGCTGCGCAGGGCATAGCGATCCTGCTCTTCGCGGCTGATGTTATATTGCTTGGCAAGGTTTTCCGCCGTCATGCCCATGGGGATATAGGATTGCTCGAAGGCAGTGGTCTTTTCGCCATGGCCACCACAAACCTCGATGCCGACTGGATTCTCGTAGAGCTTGGGGTTGAAACTGGGATTGAAGCCCCCCATGGGGACGCGCGACATGCTCTCCACACCCGCCGCCACGACGACATCACCCTGGCCCAGCATGATGCTCTGCGCCGCCATGTTGACCGCCGTCAGGCTCGACGCGCAGAAGCGGTTCACCGTCACGGCGGCGACGGAGATCGGCAGACCCGCCAGCCCAGCGATCAAGCGCGCGACGTTCATCCCTTGCTCCCCTTCGGGGAAGGCACACCCGACGATCAGGTCTTCGATCAGGTTGGGGTCAAGCTGTGGCACCTTCTCAAGCGCGGCGCGGATGACCAACGCGGCCAAGTCATCGGGCCGCACATCTTTCAAGCTCCCCTTGATGGCGCGGCCAATCGGCGCGCGCAGGGCGCTGACAATTACTGCTTCTGGCATGGAAAAAGTTGCTCCTCATTGAGAGAACAGTGGGAAACGCGCCACGGGAGTGCGAAAGGCGACACCTGACGAATCTGACAGCGGCGTGGGAGGGTTGGCCTCGCGCCCACGCGTTGCATTCGTGATGGTGTGCCGATCTTACAGCGGGTCGTGACGGTGCCTCACTTGGAACGTTGTTTCAGAATGACCCACTCGATGGTCACGGTGGTGACGATGGTCGTGAGGTCGCTTTCGTCATAAAGCGCGACGGCGGTGGAAAACTTGGCACGCCCCTCAGCGGCGAAGGCATCGCGCACCTGCTGGAGTGCCTCATCGCCCAGTTCACCATGCGCGATGAGGGTGCCACGCGACGGACGGCGATACTCGATCTGTGCGCTGCGATTCAGGGGCAACAAATTGCCCAACTGCTCACCGAAAATCAGCAGGTTCAGCGCGCCAGAGGCGGTCTCGGCCAGCGCATATTGCGCGGCGGCGTGCATGGTGCCCATATGGTTCGTCAGGTCTGGCCGCAGGGGCAGCCGCAGCTTCACCTCATTTGGGGTGTACGCCACGATCTCGATGCCCAAAGACTTGGCAAATGGCACCGCTTCGAGCAATGCCTGCACCATATCCATCTTGCGTTCCTTTTGGGGCAAAGCCACGCGGCGGCGAAGGAATCCTTCACCCCACGTGGCTCGACCGTGTGCGTAATTAGAGCGGATAGCCACCCTTGGCGATGACAAGGTCAGCGATGCTGCGCGAAAGGTCGGTGCCATTCACATCCAAGTCAGACAGATAGCCACGCACCAGTTTCAGTTCAGCAGCACGGTCGTCGCCTTCCATCGCGGATTCGATGATGCGCTCCAGCGAGGTGCGCAACTGCGGCAGCAAACGCCACGCGACCATGTTGGCCAGTTGGGTGTGCGTCTTGATCTGCGCGTCATTCAGGCGTGCGGCCTGCAAGGCGCGCCCCACCGCGCTATCGATGGCGAAGAGGTTGATGAGGATGTCGCCCGTGTTGCCAAGGAACTCTTCTTCGTCCTTGATGTTGGCGACGTATTTCATCGACGCCTTCATCACCCCATAGATGGCGGCGCGTTTCGCGCGCTCCAGCGCATTCACAGCGGAGCGCAGGTCGCCTGGCACGCCCGTCGCGGCGAAGTCGGGGATGTTGCCACTCTGCGCCTGTTGCTCCACTTCCGGCACGAGGTCGAAAAGGTTGAGTTTGCCACCCATCACGCGCTCGAAGACTTTGCCAGCGGCCAGCAGGCGGTTGATCTCGTTGGTGCCTTCGAAGATGCGGCTGATGCGCGCATCGCGGTACGCCTTCTCGACGGCATAGCCCGTCATGAAGCCATTGCCACCAAAGATCTGCACACCTTCGTCGGCGGTGCGCCCAACCGCCTCTGAGCCGTAGACCTTAGCGATGCTAGCCTCGGCGGCGAACTCTTCCAACGCGGTCAGTTGGGCCAGCTTGTTTTCGCCCGCCGCCTCGCGCGCACCCTCGATGTACCCCGCCGTGCGGAAGCCGATGGCCTCCACCGCGTATTCATCGGCGGCCATGCCCGCCAGCTTGGCCTTGATGAGACCGAACTGGTTGATCGATTTGCCGAATGCCTTGCGCGTCTGTGCATAGTCCGCGCTGGCAGCCATGATGTTGCGGATGCCGCCGACGCCGCCCGCGCCCAGCTTCAAGCGCCCGATGTTGAGGATGTTGAAGGCGATCTTATAGCCCTTGCCGATCTCGCCCAGTACGTTCTCAACGGGAACCTTGACGTTTTCCATATAGACCAACCGCGTCGATGAGCCTTTGATGCCCATCTTGGCCTCTTCGGGGCTGGTGGTGACGCCCGCCGCGTGCATATCCATGATGAAAGCGCTGTATTTCACGTCATCGATCTTGGCAAAGACGATGCCGATGTCGGCGATGCCGCCATTCGAGATCCATTGCTTCGTGCCGTTCAGCAGATAGTGGGTGCCGTCGTCGCTGAGCGTCGCGCGCGTCTTGATGGCCATCGCGTCCGAGCCAACCCCTGGCTCGGTCAAGCAATAGCAACTGACCGTTTCGCCCGACACCATCTTGGGCAGGAAGCGCGCCTTCTGGTCATCGTTGCCATAATAGACGATGGGCAGCAGGCCGATGGTCGTCTGCGTGCCAAACGCCACCGCGAACGAGCCTTCAGCGATCTCCGAGGCAACGATGGCGGCATAGACCAAGCCGAGATCCTGGCCACCATATTCCTCAGGCACATCCACGCCCAACAAGCCCTGTTCACCCGCACCGCGCAGCAGCGAACGCAACACGCCCGCTTCTTGGTGGTCGATGGCTTCGACCTTGGGCAGCACTTCACGCTCGGCGAAGGTGCGTGCCAGTTTGCGCACCTCGCGCTGGGTTTCGTCGAAACCTTCCACCGTCAAGAATTGCGCCTCGGTCACGGGTGTCGTCAAAAAGCCCGCACCCTTGGCGGTGGTCGCATGCACTTCAGTTGCCATGTTGGTTACTTTCTCCTTTGCGTTGCACGAACAGCATATCAGGCGGGATCAGGACGCACAGGTGTCGTGTGCCATCTTGCTCCTTTATACATTACGCGACAGCGCGTTCACTTCCCAGATTGTGTCTTTTTCGCGGCGAGTTCCGCAAGGGCTTCCTCGCGCAGTTGGCGACGCAGCACCTTGCCCACCAACGTCTTGGGCAAAGTGTCGCGGAAGACGATTTGCTTGGGGGCCTTATACGCCGCCAACTCTTGGCGGCTAAACTTGATGATGTCGTCGGCAGTGGCCGTCGCGCCGTCTTTGAGGACGACATAGGCGCGCACCGTTTCACCCCGATATTCATCCGGGACGCCAATGACCACCGCATCCGCGATGGCGGGATGCTTGACCAACACC
>JACDGC010000517.1 GCA_013815535.1 Ktedonobacterales bacterium | reverse complement strand
TTTTAGGTGCGCGCCGCCCGCGCAGCCCGCATATGTGGTGCGGGGGGAGTAACTCGCACTCCCATCTCGACACAAAAAACACGCACGCCACTAGGCGCACGCAAGCGCGCAGGGCTGCCCCCAAAATGGCAATTCTTGGGAGGGACGGATGGCACGGCAAACCTATCGCGTCGTGGGACGCAACATTGACACGCTGCGCGTTAACGGGCATGGCCCGCTTGGTGAGGGCGTGCTTGAAACGCTCTTGGCGCTGCAAGATGAAGCGGTGGCACAGCGGGATGCCCTCAAGCAGCGAAGGCGCGATGAAGCGCGGGTTGTGACGCCCTGGCAGCTTGACGGCCAGCCGCTGCTGATTGCGCCGCATGGCGCGAATCAAGGCATGTGGCAGGTGTTGCTGTTTTGTCCGGCGGCGCGGGTGTCGATTGGTTCCGGTCAACTCAATGGCATCACGGTCCAGGTCATCCTCAGTTCGTCGTTTCTCTGGCAACATGGCTACCGTGGGGCGTGGGACAAGACGCAAACGCTGCTCGACGAACTGGGCAGCTTCACCTACCAACCCAGTGAGGTGCATCTGTGCGCCGACATCGCCGGAAAGTCCGCTGACACGTTGCATGATGCGGATTTCGTGCGGCTGGGACATGTGACGCGCTGGCGGCTCAATGATGCCATGGTGCTCGACATTGTGGACCGTGAGGCCACGCCAGAGGACCACAGCACCAACGAGTTGATTGTGCGCTATCGGCAAGCGGAAACGGTGAGTTTTTCGCTGGCCTCACCACATTCGTCGGTGGTGTACGACAAGCCGCGCGAGATTCGCACGCACAGCCATGACAAGGTGTGGTTTGGCGATGTGTGGGAGGCGAACGGCTGGGACCGTCGCCAGCCGGTGATACGGGTTGAGATGCGCTATGAGCGTGAGGTGCTACATGAGATGGGCGTGGAAACCATGGCCCAGTTGTGGGAGATGCTGGATAGCCTGTGGCAGTATTCCACGCGTAAGTGGCTCCGCCATACCATCCCGACCCATGACAAGAATCGGTCGCGCTGGCCGACGACAGCATGGTGGAAGACGGTGCAGGGCGTTACTTTTGAGCGGGCGGATGCCTGTCCAGGGCAGCGTGACAAGGTGCGCCAGTTCCACGAGCAACGGATGATATCCACTATCTTGGGCTACGTAGAAAGTTGGGTGGCCTGGAAGGCACACGAGCAGGGCGTGATAGAGGGTTTCGACCTCTATGATGCCTTGGTGGGCATCTTCGACCAGGCGGATGACCACTACAGCCATGATGCGACGACGTTCCTCAAGCAAGTGGAGGACAAGCGGCGCAAGATTGGCTATGCTAAGGACAAAGAGGCGGCGGCAAAACAGCGCAAGTTGGGGATGTTGGCAGATGAGCCAGCGAGTTAAGCGAGGGGTGGTATAAGATGGCAAGCAATCAACAATTACGGGCACAGGTGCGGCATGGGGCGCGGGCGTTGCTACAAGAGGTCAGTCAGGTGGCTGTTGCCAAGTTTGACAGGGTGTCCCCAGTGCGGCGGGTGGCGCTGAAAATCAATCCCGCCGTGTTTGGGGAGTTCCTGGTGATGGCGACACTCAGCGATGGGCAACGGTATGAGGCACGGGTACAGAGTGCGACGCATGCAATCGTGTGGTGTGAGGTGTCGCAGTGCAATTGCATTGGTTTTGCCCGCACTGTTAGCCCGTTGGAAGCTAGCATGACCATCGAAGACTAGCAAGAGACCGACAACGAGAGGGCGCTGCACCTGGAGGGTGTGGCGCTTATTTGATATACTGAGGGGAATCAAGGGAGGGGACACGATGCCACGTTCTAAGCAACCAGCAGGGAAATCTGAGCAACGTCGATGGGAGTTACCTTTTGGTAGTCGTGTGTGGGTATATTTGCGGCATTCACCTGGAGACAATCAAACTATTGGTAGTCAGGTTGATGCCATGCGACAATGGTGTGAGATTAATCAATGGCAAATTGTGCGCGAATTTGTAGATGAGGGTATTGAGGGTAGCAAGGAAGAACGTGAGCAATTTCAGCAGATGATGACTTTAGCTCGTCAGCTACCTCGCTTGGTTGATGGAATAGTTGTTTGGTCGTTTTCGCGCTTTGCTCGTGACCAGTTGGATTCGCAGTTTTACAAAGCAGATTTACGTAAGCATGGTTTTGTCGTTATGAGTAAAATTGATGATATCCCAAATAATGAAGTTGCTCCTATCATTGAGGCCGTAGTAGATTGGAAGAACCAGCGCTTCCTTGAAGATTTGTCGGCTGATATCAAGCGTGGTCAACACTATCTTGTCGAGCATGGTTATTTCCCTAGCGGTTCTGTTTCTATTGGATATCGTTTTGAGCGGGTAGAGTTGGGCCTCAAACGCAATGGAGAAATACGTTACGCGAATAAATTAGTGAAAGATGAGTCACTATCTGAAAGAGTAGCTCTTGCTTGGAAAATGAAAATAGAACAGAATGCTACATTTCATCAAGTTCATGATGCTACACACCTTTATGAGAGGTTTAAATATTATGGGGTCTTTTTTCGCAATATGATTTATTCAGGGGTACTAAATTTTGCGGGCAAGCGTTACCCCTCGGATTGGATAAATGGTTCTCGGTTTTGTGAACCATATATAACTGTGGAGGAGTTCTTAAAAGTTCAACATAATCTTCATCTACACGATATCAAACACATTGCTCCTCGCTTGTTATCTACGTCTTACTTACTTACGGGTATTTCTTGGTGTGGCGAGTGTGCATCTCGTGGTGAACGCTCACGGGTGGTGGGATCTGTCGGAAACTATCGTTGTTTGGCTAAATCCGAAAAGGGATCTAAACATTGTGTTTTACCTCGCCGTAGATGTCATTTTGTTGACGATGTTGTCATAGATTTTTTCAAACAGACTGTATTAACATCCGAGTATTTGCAAGCAGAGTACGAGCTTGCTCGTTCTTCATCAGTTACCTCTCGTGAACAATTGACCTCTCAGATTCAACAACTAGACCAATTGAGTAAGGATTATGAAGGGCAGGTCAAATCCCTTATTACTTTGATTGCTAAAAAAGGAATGACTCCTCTTTTGGAGAAGGAATATGACCATCTCAATTCGCTATGGAATGATGCTCAAAGCCAGTTAGCTGAGCTAACTAAGCAAGCAGCTATAGCATACACACAAGCAATTCCTAAGGCTGATTTTTTGGGTAATCTTAAAGAAATGCAAGCCATTATCAATGGCGGTCCTATTGAGTCACAGCGCGCATTATTTGGTCGTTATATTGAAGCTGTTTACTTGTATACTGATTCGGTTCATGTTCATCTTAAATTTCGACAAGATGACACAAATCCGGCAAAAAGAATTGTTCCTATCCGGTTTTAGTAGTGGCTTATGGTCGATTGCCCTGAAGGGCAATAGCGGAGTTAGTGGTGAGGGCAATGGTTTGCTCTGGATTGGTATAGTTAAGCGCCCGGAGCTGATCGTACATTATGTCAAATTGATTATTCGGCAGCCCCGCATAGACCGCGTTATCAAGCAAGGTGACACCGCTCGGCGCGACAAATTGGACGTCCGCCGGGGCTGGCGTTCCTGGAGCGAAATTGAAGGTTGGCGTTGCGTCGCTGAGGATGGCGGTTCCCGCACTGAGGGGCGCGATGGTGAGGGTGAAGGTCGCGGATTGGGTGCTGCCACGCGTGACAACGCCACTGAGCCCCACCAATTCATGCACGCTGCCCCCAGTGACGGCAAACACCTGGCC
>JACDGC010000516.1 GCA_013815535.1 Ktedonobacterales bacterium | reverse complement strand
GAATAGTCGCGCTCCACGCTGCGACGGCGGCCAACGTCCATTCTGGCGCGCTCGGGGGCCACGGCGGAATCGACCACATCCCACGACTCCAACTGGCGGAGGATGTCGAGGCATTCCCCGCGCAGATCCTCGGGGACGGTTTCGTCGCGCAACCGCAGCACGGCTTCGACATCCGCCGTTAATTCATCCAGCGAGATGCCCACCAAGCCACGTGCCTCGTGTTCGCGCAGCGCCACCACGATGACCGAGCGGCGATGCAGGCGGCTCTCGGATTCATCCGCCACCAACGTCCGCAAAAAGTCGGGGGGACCAGCCAGCAATGCACGCGCCGAACGTGAAAGTTCGATGATGCGTTCATCGGTCATCGCCATTGCTCTGTGCCTCCCCCAATAGATTCCCCGACGCCAGATGGTTGTATGACGAGTATAGCACAGGAGGGCTGATCAGGGGGAAGAATAGCCCGTTGTGTCGGTACAATCTGATGGGTGACAGCAGTTTTGCCACTCATTGTCACCCTCAAGCAAACTTTGCACGGAAGGGATACGCCCCCAGCGGCATGCGGATCTTTCTTCCTCTGCGAGGCGTGCGAAGATGCAGTCGAGGTGCTCGCCCAACAGAGAATGAGATGGCGGGCGTGAAGGTCAACGCATGTTCTGTCGGGCTATCTATGCAAATCAAGATCTGCCTCACCAGGGAAAGCTGTGCTTGAGCGACCGGGCCTGGCGTGCCATCTTTGCTAGCTGGGTTGCCTTGGATGAAGAGCATTTCCCTGGGTTGAAAGATAAAGATCGCGCAACGCATTGCCTCCTCTGCCTATCCGGTGAAAGCGCGGAAGCGGGTGGCCGAGTGCTTTTATCGCGGTGATTCCCTGCCTGATGTATCAATGATTACGCATCGTGAGGCATCTCAACTCTCGAACGAAGCGTCAATATTCGCCAGGCCGACACTCCGGCAATCCAGCAAGCAAAGAGGAGCAAGGCATCAAAGCTGAGCATTAAGTAAACGGACTCTGCAAGGCGGGGAGCTTCTAGGAAGACGAAAACCGTCAATGTCACCAGGGTGATGGCGTTGATTCCAATCGCAAGAGCAAGCAAAATGCCTGGGGCTTTTACAAACCGCATGATGCCATCACCCAAAGCACTCCGTTTCACCGCGCTTGAAAAGACCCAGACACTTATGTCAAAACAGAGTGCGGCAAGGATAAAAAAGCTGAGCTTTAGCGCGAGGCTTGCATCCGCACCGTTCCACACATTCAGTGAAAATCGTCGCCACCAGCGAGGTTGCGCCACGAAAGAGTAGCCCACGAGCAGCCCTGCCAGTAAGAAAGGGGTAGCCAGTTGCCCAATAAGGGCGCCCTCGCGTTTTTGTATGGCTTGGCGCACCATCACTATCAACAACGGCACAACGCAGATGATCAGTGCTAACACCGCCACCGCTCCAGAAATTTGAAATGCTGCTAGAGCGATGCGAATTTCAAGGTGGTTGGCTGTGCTTGCCAGCCATTCTTGGGGTGAATCTTGGATGAAAGGGACCATAACCCATGTAATGAAAAAGCACGTAAACGCCACAAAAAGGGTGTTGATGCTCGTTTGGATGCGTTGTGTCATGGTAAAAACCTCTCTTGGCAGCAGGTGCGGATGGAGATGAGCATCCATCGCACTCACCAATAGATCGGCGAGCGTCCAGAGCGTGAGTGGGTGTTGATGCAGTAAATCCAGCATTTCCGCTTGATAGCGCATGCGCCATGACGGAGGAAAAAGCCGAAGACTGTGTTTGACTGACCAAGCTAACCATTTGGGGGTCAATACTGGTTTCATGTGAGTGCCACGCGCGCAGCACCAACCGAGACGATGCGACTCAGCGTGGCTAACCCTGCGTGAAGGGCGGCCATCCCATTGGGGGTGATGGTATATGGCCGCCGCCGTTCTTCCATCGGCTGCGGAAGAATCCAGCCGCGTTGTTCCAGCCGCAACAAAGCCCCATATAGCGTGCCTGGCTCCAGCAACGTGCCACTGAATGTCTGAATGTCTTCAATCATGGCATAGCCGTGTTTGGGGCCTTGTGCCAAGCTCAGGAGGATGAGCAAGGCGACATCGCTAAATCGTCCTAAGTCATCGAATGATGGCGGCATGACCCTTAGCTCCTATCTATTCAGTCAAACTTACTAAGTGTAACTATATATGGGGGGATGGGTTTTGTCAAGAGAGCGGGTCAATGGAAGATCTCAGGAAATCGCTATACATACACTGGTCAAAAGATACGATGCGTATGGCGCAGGAAGGCGAGCCGGGAGATGGCATCTGGTGAGCATGGGATGAGGAGGTACGGTCGGGTTGAAAAAATAACCCACTCCCACGCCATTCTCATCGGCGCAGGGAGTGGGAGTGGCAAGCTTGGTGCTATTCGGCGTTCTCGGAATTCTCCTCTGGCAGAGGTTGGCTACCGCCAGGGGAGGCCTCATCAATCAAGAGCGTCTTGGCTTCTTGCAGGGTGATGTCTTCAGCGGGGACCACGATATCTGAAGGAACGATCTCGATGTACCCGACTTTGTCCCCATGCTCCCGCACGAAGGCCAACAACGCATCGCGTGACGCGATGAATTGCACGTGATCGTCCGCTCGCACGGCTGCCAACAATGCTTGGTCAAGCTGCTCGAATTGGTGGCTTTCAATATCATCCAGACGGTATTGGTCTTCTTCCATCACACGCACGATCATCGGTTAGTTGCCTCCGTCGGTGGTGGTCGCGGGGGGCGGCAGTTGACCGGGTTCGCGCGTCTGGCCTTCTCGGGGTGGGGGCAGTTGGCCCTGCACCGAGGCTTTGAGTTGGGCCAGTTGAGCATCGACAGCGGTCTGATTGGTTACCTGAGCCAACTGACGGTCGATGTCGTCCTGGCCAGGGGCACCCAACTCAGGCAGCGTGCCGGAGTCGACCAGTTGATCCATGGCTTGTGCGCGGGCCTGCATTTTCAGCACTTTATCTTGGGCACGTGTCACGGCCAGATTGACATCGCTCATCTCTTCAGAGATGCCCGTGACCGATTCCTGAATCTTCACTTGTGCTTGCGCGGCGCTATATTGGGCCTTGACCATCTCTTTTTGCGTGCGGAAGGCCGCGACGCGCGCTGAGAGGCGCCGCTCCATGTCGACGAACTTTTGTTGCTGGGTTTTCATCTGCGCGATCTGCTGCGCGAAGCTATCGATTTGCCCTTGCAGGGCGGTTTTGCGCTCCAGTGCCAGGCGGGCCAGATCGTCGCGGCCTTGCTGCACTGCGGCGCGTGCTTGGTCGTCCAGCTTTGACATCTGCTGATTGACCTGGGCTTGCTGCATTTCCAGGCTCTTTTCGCTGGTGACGACATCAGCGATGCTGCGGCGCAGGTTTTGCAATTGTTCGAGTTGTTTTTGATACGAATAGTCGAGCGTGTCGTTGGGGTCTTCGGCGCGGTCCATTGCCGAGCTAAACTTCGCTTTCAAGAAGGTGCTGAAACGGGAAAAGAGGCCCATGGAAACGTCCTCCTCTGAAGGAATATGCCAGAGCAGGTTGGGCCGACTCTGGTTACACACGTGCATTTGTCACTACTCATGATACCGCGTACCTGAGATATCGACAAGTGACATCCGACACATGACGCCGGTCATTCTGCCAATTCGCATGTTCTGACATGAGCCGAAAGAGGGGCCAGAAGGCCACGGTAGGCCGCACCGCCACGATTCGGCGGTCCAAGACATAGATCGCTTGAAAGAGCAGCCGCGCCATGCGCC
>JACDGC010000515.1 GCA_013815535.1 Ktedonobacterales bacterium | reverse complement strand
GTCCGGCACCTGGGGGGGCGACACCTGCGCCCGTTGCCACCATCGCGCAAGCGATCGGCATCTATCGTAGTTATACCCTTGACCAAGCCAACAATCTGGTTTCTGTCACCCAGCAATTCACCGACGCGGTGCAATTGGGGAATCTGGCGGCGGCCAAAACGCTCTATCCTGTGGCTCACCAATTCTATGAGCGCATCGAGCCGATTGCCGAGCAATTTCCCGCGCTCGATCTGGCCTTTGATGCACGCATCGATGCGGTGCCGATGGCGCAGTGGCGAGGCCTTCACCGACTCGAACAGGCAACGCCCCGCAACCTGATGGGCTTCAAGGATGGCACCGACAATCTGAAAAGTGAAGACGTTGCTCGGCTCAATCAGGATGTGTGGGTGGGGGCGAATGATCAGCCCCCATGGATGGCGGGTGGCTCGTATTTGGTGACGCGCCGCATTCGTATGCATGCCGCATTCGTATGCATCTCGAAGCATGGGACCGCGACTTCCTGGCTGATCAAGAGGCGACGATAGGCCGCCACAAGGTCAGCGGCGCATCCCTGGGCGGGCAGCATGAGTTTGATCCGGTGAATCTGGCAGCCCAAGGGTCAGATGGTCAGCCGCTCATCGGCCCCAATGCGCATGTGCGGTTGGCGATTGGCGACGGTGCCAGCAAGATTCTGCGGCGTGACTATTCCTTCACCGATGGCATGGACGCGGGGACGGGTGAACTGGTTGCCGGATTGTTTTTCATGGCCTATCAGCGCGATCCGCGCACGCAGTTCGTGCCCTTGCAGGCGCGACTGGCCAGCCAGGACGCGCTCAACGAATACATCACCTATACTGGCAGTGCCATCTTTGCCTGCCCTCCTGGCATTCAATCGGGGGGATTCCTCGGTGAAGCGTTGTTTGTGTAAGAAGGATGTCCCATGCTCATTGCTGCTATGGTGTTGCGCTACCTGCATATCATCCTGGGGATCACGTGGTTCGGGGGTACGGTCTATCGCTCGCTGATTCTGCTGCCAGGGTTGGCAACGCTCAGCCCCGAGCAGCGGCGCCCTTTCTTGCAATCGGTGCAGGAAGGCCATGAAACTTTCTTGCTGACGACGGGGTTCCTGGTGATCGTCCTGGGCATCATGCTCGGCGCGGTGGTGGGGCCGATCCAGAGTGGTAGCGCGCTATTCACAGCGTATGGGGTGACATGGATCGCCAGCATGACGCTTGCTGCCATCATCCTGGGCTGGGAGGGGTTCATGGTGAGCCCCGCCATTGCCGCGCTGGCCCCAGATGACGCGGAAGAGGTCGTGGTAGCGACGGAGCCAGCACGAGCGGTGCTGCCACCTGTGCCCTCCATGCCGGGCAGCCTCCGCCGCGCGCAGACGCTCGCCTGGATCGAGGTTGGCGGCTTTTGCTTGCTGGTGAGTTTCATGGTGCTGATGCACTTTGGCTATTGAGCCAAGGCCGCATGATGATTCGATGCCGTGCTGAGCTGGCCCCAAGGATGCGCCACATGCTGGCGACAATCATCATCTCACGCGACTGTGACGGTTTCGATGCCCAGCAATTTGCCCACCTTACGCAGCGCGCCTGATTGCGAGCCGATGCCCAGCGCACAGTGATGCGTCGGCCCCGCCTCCGTCCAGCGATTGACGAAGGTGGCCGCGTCGATGCCGAACCGCACACGGCTATTGGTGTTGCCGATGTGGAACGTCGGGCCAGGGATGCTCGTTCCCTCGCCTAATAGAAATTTCAACTGGCTCTCCGCCCCTTGCGTCACGCCAAGGATCGATACGGGACCATGCTTCACCGTGCACTCCACCGAGACGCCGAAGCCGCTCTTGCCGTGATAGAGCTTCAGCTTGCGCAGCACTGGCTTGCCTTCCGCGATGGCCAGATGCATTGGCCCATCGTGGCCCAGCAGCATGAAGCCCTGTGCCAGATCCATCGCGTAGATCTCGGTATAACTGCCCCCAGCCCCCAGACGATCCATGATCAGCATCGCCAGGGAATTTTTGAGATCGCCCTCGCCGCTGCACGGGATGCCCCGCGCCGTCAGCAGCGAGTTCCCCGCGATCATCCCGGCGGTGACGCGCTCGTTCTCGTTGCCATCCACCCCACGATAATAGTAGGTCAGAGCCGAGAGATCGAAATCTTTGGCGAGGGCATCCAGGCCGACGGCAACGCGGGCGCTCCATTCCAGGTCTTCCGGTTGAATTTCTGCGGCGATGGGGTCGCGCGCCGCCTGGGCAAAGTCGAACGTCGCGCGCAGTTCGTTGATCTTCGCCGCGACTTGGGGCGCGGTGACGGATTGCACCCGCTTGACCAGATCGTCCATCTCTAGCACTTCGATGTGGCTGCCGAGTTGACCTGACACCGATGTGAAGTCGCTGTACATGTCCAGCATCCCAGGGTAGGTGTGGCCGAGGAAGCCCAGGCGCGCCCGCCGCACGGCATGCGCTGCCCCTGCCGCCTGGCACCATTCACCGATCTCGCCCCAGGCGCGTGGGTCGTTGGTGAGCACACCCGAGACGACGCCAAAGGGGATGCGCGCACGGGTGAGCGCGCCGCCGAGCTCCGGCACACAACAGGCCGAGCAATTCGCCAACCATTCCTCGGTGGTCATGCCCGCGTAATCCAGCGTGGCGGTCGGCTGCAAATTCAGCAAGACGACTGGGGCCTTGGCGCGCTGCACGATGGGCAGCACGGTGGAGGAGGTCGCATACGTTGCCGCGTAAACAAAAAGCAGATCGACCTCGGCACTGGCCAGCCGCGCCGCCGCCGTCTGCGCCGCCTCGGCGGTGTCGACCATCCCCACCGAGATGACCTCGCCATAGCCCGCCAACTGCGCCTCGATGCCGCGCAGATAGCCCCCTAGCCGCTCATAGAGCGAGGGGAACTGGGGCCAATACGCCTCTAGCCCGATGGCAAAGATGCCGATGCGCGGGCGGGCGTCGGGTCGGGTATAGAGCATCTGGTTTGCCTCCTCGTGTTACGCGCCGGGGTAGCCACTGACGACGGTGGCGCTGCCACGTTCGCGGGCGACGCGCGCGACATAGTCGCTGGCTTTGTGGGCGGCGATGGGGTCGGGGTCCAGTCCCGCGCGGCGGCGCGTCTCGGCCAGCAGGGGGCGCACATCCGTCTCATAGGCTGCTTGCAGCACGCGATAGCCGCCCAGCACATCACCTGCCGCTTGTGCCTGGGCCAACGCCGCGCGATCCACCAACAGGGCTTTGGCATAGGCCATCTGGATGTTGATGACGCTCTGGATCATCGCCTCGACCTTGGGTTCGATATTGTGCGATTGATCGATCATATAGGCGATGCGTTCGGCATTGGCATTGCCCTCCGCCGCCGCGCCGACGATCTCATTGAAGATGCAAAATAACTCGAAAGGGTTGACCGACCCAACGATGAGGTCATCATCAGCATATTTGCGGTCGTTGAAATGGAAGCCACCCAGCCGTTCCTCATCCAGCAATTGCGCGACGATCTGGGGGATGTTGGTGCCCTGGGGGTGATGGCCGGTGTCCACCAGCACCTGTGCCTGGGGACCGAGCTTCTGTGCCATCAAGAATGACGTGCCCCAATCGGGTAGGTCGGTCGAATAGAATGATGGCTCAAAGAATTTATATTCGATAAAAAGCCGCATCGTGGGGTCAAGAGCAGCGTAGATCGCTTGTAATGATTCGAGCAAGCGACGACGGCGACCGCGCAGATCGTCTTGGCCAGCATAGTTGGTGCCATCCGCCAGCCACAAGCTGATGGCATCGGACCCCAGCGTGCGCGCGATGGC
>JACDGC010000514.1 GCA_013815535.1 Ktedonobacterales bacterium | reverse complement strand
GCTCTACACGGGGCGCGCTTTGCATCTGCAAGACTTCCCCAAGCGGTGCGAGCAAAACGATGGCTATCCCCTGCCGCAAGACTCCATTCCGCTCCATATGTGGGTGATCTTGCTCTTCGCGCTGGTGCCGCTGGCCATCGGCATCGAGATCATGCATCTGTTGGACCGCTATCAGGCACAGCCATTCACTGGCTGGCAGCGGTTGTTGGCCTGGGTGCTCATCCTCATCTCGCCGCCAATGTGGGATTCGCTCATTTTCTATGGGCACTACGAGCAGCCCTTGGCGCTCTATTTCGGCCTTCTGGCCGTGCGATTCTTCGCGGAACGTCCCCGACCAGGGGAACAGCAGCGGCTGCCGGGGTGGGCCAAGATGGCGATCTCTGGCATGTTGTTGGGGCTGGCGCTGCTGTGCCGCACCTCGGCCTCTTTCACCGTCATTCCCCTGGCGTTGGTCGTGCTTTTCGACATCGTGCGCGACCAAGGGCAACGCTGGCAGCGGTTGGGTGAAGGGCTTGCCTGGGGCAGCACGTTGTTGGCGACGGTCGTGCTGATCTTGCTCCCCTTTTACCTGCATGATCGCGCGCATCTCACTTTTTCGCTGCTCACCTTTCGTGCGCGGCTGGGCATCGGTGATGGCTCGCTGTGGACCTTTGCCATCGGCACCCCTTGGGAATTGCGCGTGCAGGCACTCGACTCCACGGTGGGGCTGGTGTTGGCGGTGGTGCTTTCGGTGACGGCGTTGCTGTTGGGGCGCGTGCGGGGCCGCAACGATCCGGCACTTTATGCCGTCATCTGTGTGGCAACCATCTGCTTCTCGCTCAGCATCAAAGCCGTGTGGGGCTATTATTTCGCGGATCCGCTGGTGTGGGCGCTGGCGTGGGCGGCGACGCGGCAAGCGCTGCGCGCGCGCTGGTGGGAGCCGATCATCGCCACAGCCTTCTTTGCGGTGGTGATGATCATGACGGAGACGCGCATCAGCATCGCGCCGCCTGGCTTGCCAGAGGCTGGCTGGACGCGGGTCATCGTTTTGCTCGAGAGTGGTGCCGAATTTCTGGGGCTATTCCTCGTGCAGTTGCTGCTGATTACGTTGCTGGCGCTGCGCCGCCCTGCTGAAATGCCGCAAACCATGGGGGAATTATCCGCGCTTCCCGTGGTAAATGGCTGGCAGGCCGCTGAATCCATGGAGTAAGAGACTTTACTTCTGGCCGAACTATGGTATAATGAAGCATAGTCGCAGAACAATGCAACGATTGCACCAGCCATCTGGTCACTGCGCTAGGAGATATATCCGTGGCTATCAGTTTACGTGGGCAAAAGTCTGAGAATGCCGCCAAGGCAGTGCCCGCCCCCATTGCCCCTGTAACGACACCCACCCCTGCCAAAACCAAACACGTGATCGCCGTCTTGCGCGGCAATCCGATGGATAAAGATGTCATCAAGATGGCGTGCATGTTTGCCCGCCCCAAGGGTGCCAAAGTGCTGGCGTTATATGGCATCGAGGTGCCGCGCCGCAACACCCTCGAAGATCCCATGCCCGCCGAAGAGGCGTGTGCCGCCCAAGCACTCGAAGCCGCCACCGCCATGGCCGAGCGGTATGAGTTAGGGATCGAAGACATCGAGACCGATCTGGTCAAGACGCGAAATTTTGCCATCAGCGTTGTCGAAGAAATTCGCTGCTCGTGTTGTTCGCTGCTCATTTTGGGCACGGCCTTCGAGGAAAAACGCGATGGTGGCGTCCCCCTGGACGAAGAGACGAACTACATTCTTGAGCATGCGACCTGTCGTGTGATGCTCTTGCGCGCGAACAAAGAGAATTGCTGAGCACGCTGTTGGCCAGGCGGCACACGGTGTTGCCTGGCTCATAAGCCCCTTGGCGTGATGATTATGTCGCAACTCCCCCCCCCCGAAGATGGTGAAGCCGCGCCCCTGGCGCTGGTTCGCTATGGTCTGGCAAAAGAGATCCGCCTCTACCCAGACGCCCTCACCTTTATCGAACGCGAAGATGGAGAAGTCAACCGTTTCATCCTCGCCAGCATCCGGCGCATCAGCTTGCAGCCAGGGGAAAAGATCCCCAGCAAGCTCGTGCTCCTGGTGGAGCTAGAGGACAGCACCACCGTCATTGCCGCCGAGGGCATGACGAACGTGCGCGATTTTCGCCGTCTGTTACCCCGCTTGCGCGAACTGGCCCCCGCCATCGAATTCGAGCCAGCGGACCTTGACGATCAGTTGCTCCAAGCCGTAACCAATCGGCGTCAGGCCAACCTGGGGTGCTATGCCACCGTGCTGGTATCCTTTGGGCTGGTTGCCTTGTTGTGTGTCATCGGCAACCTCGTCCGTACCCTGGGCCACTGACAGCGGCGCAATGGTCCTATGGCGGGCAAGCGCCCCTCCCCCTCTATGCTACAATGTGGTCAGCCAGCATGGCTGTCACACCGCCGCATGGAACGAGGGAGGCACGAGTGATGGATGAATCGGTTGTCGCGCCACAATCAGTGCTGATCATCGATGATGATCGCGCTTTGCTGAGCGCACTCGTCCAAAGCCTGCAACATCTGATGCCAATGCGCATCTTGTCGGCGGAAAGCGCGGTCGCGGGGCTCGACATCGTCAATCGCGAGCACCCCACCTGCGTCGTTGTGGATGTGATGCTGCCTGGCCCCAGCGGCAAGGGGATGGATGGCTTCCAGTTCGTGCAAATCATCCGGGGCGATCCACAGACGGCTGCAACCCCCGTCGTTTTCTTGACGGCCCGTGCCGAAGACATCAACCGCTTTGCTGGTTTGGCGGTTGGGGGCGATAACTATCTGGTCAAACCCGTTCCCCTAAAGATTCTCGTTGGGGCCATCGAAAAAGCGATAGCCACCAGCGATACTGAGCGTCGGCAGCGCCTGCAACGGTTAGCAGAAAGCGAGCCGCCCCGCTCGGCCCACGACTGAGGTGCCATGATGGATCAGGACTCGGTAGCGAAACTCGATGCATTCATGCTTAAAGAAGAGGAGCTCTTTTCCCTCTTTGACCGTGAACGGGCGATCAATCTGGCGCGGGTCGTCAGCACAGCGGCCTTTGTGATGGGCATGATTGGTGTGTTCATCATGATGGGGCTCATCATCACCCATGACGCCCAGGCAACCAATTTCGTCGTACCCGTCTTTGCGGTCGTGGTGACGGCAACGATGTTTTTCTTCATCGGTTGGTGGTTCGCCTATCATGATGACCAGTTGGGCGCGGCCATCGCGGTGGTGCTGGGGTTGCTGATCTTCACCCTGGGCTTTCAGATCGCGTGGGAGGTCAATAACGGGCTGGATGGCGTGGCCGTGGCGCTCTTCATGCTGACGGCGCTGCCCATCGGCCTCAGCGGCGTGCTGGGTGAGCCCAAGCTGATGCTCATCACCACCATTTTCGTCATCATCTTTTCGTGTGTCATTTGCTTTGCCGTGCCGGGGCACGAGCACATGAGTGTGGGCTATCGCTTCATCATCGCGGGGGTCACAGCGTTCGTGCAGGCGGCCATCGCTGGCTGCATCACCCTGGCGGCGCTGTTTTACATTCGCACCCTACAGCGCGCCTCCATCATTGGCGATGCCTATCGCCAGGTGCGGCGGCTCGACGCCATGAAAGAAGATTTCATCCGCAACGTCAACCATGAGCTCCGCACGCCGTTCATGACCCTGAGCATCACCACGGAGATGCTCTATTACGCGAATGAGCGGCTTTCCACGACTGAGCGCGCGTCCTACCTGGAGATGGCGTTTCGCTCCATCGAGCGGTTGCGTGCCATCCTGGATAC
>JACDGC010000513.1 GCA_013815535.1 Ktedonobacterales bacterium | reverse complement strand
ATATTAGTATCACGCCCCAAGCAAAATGCAAGACATCCTTTCCCCCCCTCGCCCCTGGCTGCGCCTGGGCGAAAAATATGTCGCATGAAGTTACGTCCTCTCAGAAAGGTGTATCACCATGGCGAACACTCCCCAAACCCTCGCACGGCACAAGCGCCGCACCTTCACCCGCAAGGAACTCCAGCCGCCAACTTGGCGACATCTGCTGCATTGGTCCGATGTGTGCCTCTATCTCGATGCTCAGCCTGAACGCTGCATCCAAGCGCCCTTTGCAGGTGGGCCGCCGATCACGGCTAAGCTGCTGCAACACATGGCCCAGTTCAAGCTGGTGCGGCATCGCATCAGCGATTGCCGTTGGCAGTTGTCGCTGCGGTGGGAAAGCATCATGCAGCGCCTCATCACAGGGATGCCCGCCGACGACACTGCTCCCCCAGAGATGGAACGTCTCGACGGTACGCCCTTCCTGGTTGATTTTGGGGTCGATACGTTCTATGTCAACGTCAAGGCTGAGGAGGTGCCCTTGCCCTTTCTAGAGGCTCTGGCGATGGGCAAGGCTGCCGCCCAGGTGGACTACAAGCCGCTGGTGACCTCCTGGCTGTTTGGTGGTGCTCCGCTGCTGCTGTATCCCAACGGCAAGGGCACTACGGAAACGGGCGGCGTGAGTTGGGGGTACATCCTGCGCAATACCTTGGTGGAGATCCGGCTGCGCAAAGAGCCGTTTCATGGCATCGTGGCCATGGTCCATTTCCTCGCCGAATGTCTCTGGCTCAATGGGCCAAAACCTTCTTTGGATCTGATGCGGGCGTCGCTTGCGGCCATGTGGGCGGATGAGGAGGCGTTCGCCGATGTGCGCTATCAGACCAGCCAGATCCACTTGTGCGCCGATGTCGCGCACTTTCCCCTCACCGACGCCTACTTGCCCAACGTCGTGACCCATTCCATCAAGCGCACGGTGCATTTGCCCTCGCACGCGGATCTCGCCTTAGATGACAGTGAGTACGATGAGCCGCTGGGGGAGAGCGATGATGATGTGTGGCTGTACGAGGGCATGGCTCCCCCTGGATGGAATGAGGAAGAGCTACCCGATGAGCCAGATGTTTGGGCCGACGAGCAAGAGGAGTACGACGAGGACGAAGAAGATGAGGAGGAGCCGGACGAGGAGCCGGTGGCCGAATGGCACCCTGAGGGAGCCAAGATCCATTGGCGGGGTAAGGCGATGGAGGGCATCGGCTTCTCCCCTGGCGCAGATATGTCGGCGGCCTGGTACGACAAGATTCTCGAAGAACGCAAGCACAAAAAGCCGTGGATGCGTGAGATCCACAAGGCCGGTGGATGGGAGTTGGGGATGCGCCTCACGCGGATTGAGCTGCGCTATCGGCGGGGCATCCTCAATGAATTGGAAGTCGCGCATGGCACCGAGAAGGGGGCGCGGTGGTTTGACGATCCGTATGTGACGCTCGACCATGTGGGCGAGGCGTGGGGCTTTGGTGTGGGCTATCCCCCGGAATTTGACCGTTTGCCAGATGTGACGCATCGCGGCTGGATGCGGCTGGCCGTGCCCGATCCAAACGATGGCACGCGGTCGCGGTGGGACACCGATCCGCTCTGGGAAGTGGTGCAGCGCGCCCCCTTTCTGCACGGGCTGCCCAAACCGCTCAAGCGGGCGAAAGAAGCCAAGCCGGATCTCGACCAGATTGATGCCGAGATTCGGGGCATGTTGGTGACGCGGGCCATGCTGCGCGGGTCATACCTCGACGCTCCAGCGTCGTTGCCCAGTGAGCTGGTGGCCTTCCAAGAGCGCATCACCGAATGGGATGCCCATGTGGGGCGGGTGTTTTCCGAGGATGTGCGCGAACGGGCGCGCATGTCTGGCAAGCAGGTGCCGATGAAAGCGCCGTTGGTGTTTCCG
The DNA here is from genome assembly GCA_013815535.1 of Ktedonobacterales bacterium. Taxonomy (GTDB): domain Bacteria; phylum Chloroflexota; class Ktedonobacteria; order Ktedonobacterales; family JACDGC01; genus JACDGC01. The sequence goes on along the minus strand of JACDGC010000513.1, from coordinate 1,879 downwards.
AAGCGACCGCGTGGGCGTCCCGCGAAACGGGTAGGGAAGCCACAAGCGGAAAAAGGAGCGTAGCGATGACACGGCAAGAGGCGAATGAGCAGGGGCGGCATTATCGGTGTGGCGGCAAGCTGCAAGTGGGGCAGCGACCCAAAGAAGGCACGGTGATTTGGCTGGTGGGAGTCCGTTGCGTCAAATGCAAGCGTCAGGTGATGACACGGCTCCCCTATCAGCGATGGTTTCAAGGCGATGAGGCCATGGCGGATCGGCGGCATCAGGCCATTGTGAGCTTTAATCAAGGGGCACCGTGGGAGCAAGAGGACTAGCTACCGGATACCATGGTTGGTAACAGAATGAGAGCATGGGGTGATCTACCCCTTGCTCTCTTGGTGTACTCTAGTTTGCAGGGGAGGGATTATTTTATGCCTCGGTTTAAAACATCACAGCTTAAATCAAAAACATACCAATGGGATTTACCTCCAGGTAGTCATGTATGGCTTTACTTGCGTCATTCACCTGGCGACAATCAAACGATTTACAGCCAGGTATCAGAAATGCACAAATGGTGTTTATCAAATGAATGGATCATTGATCGTGAATTCATAGATGAGGCACAAGAAGGCAGCAAAGAAGAGCGTCAGTTATTTCAAGAGATGATCGCTTTGTCTCGTCAGCAGCCTCGTTTAACTGATGGGATTGTTATTTGGTCTTTTTCTCGATTCGCTCGTGATCAACTAGATGCTCAGTTTTACAAAGCTGATCTACGCAAGCGTGGCTTTGTCGTCTTAAGCAAAGTTGATGATATCCCAAATAACGATGTGGCTCCGATTATTGAAGCTGTTGTTGACTGGAAAAATCAGCGATTTCTTGAAGACTTGAGCGTGGACGTAAAGCGTGGCCATACTTTTCTTGTAGAACAGGGGTTTTGGCCTGTTGCTAAACCGCCGATTGGTTACACGTTAGAAAAAGTTGAGATAGGCATGCGCCCAAACGGTACGATTCGTTATGGAAATCGGTTGATTAAAGACGAAACCGTTGCTGATAGGGTTGCTCTTGCTTGGAAAATGAAGATGGAGCAGAACGCCAGCTATTTGGATATTTATCACGCAACACATCTTTACAGTGTTCCTACCCATTACGATTGCTTGTTTAAAAACATGTTGTACATAGGTGTGTTTGTTTTCAGAGGAAAACGGTATCCCGAAAATTGGGAAGATGGGGGGCATTTTGTTGAGCCATATATCACATTGCAAGATTTTGAATTAGTTCAGGAAAATCGGCGAAAGCGGAGCATTACTGAAGTTGCGCCGCGTACCTTGGCTTCTCGATATCTCTTGAGTGGATTATTACAGTGTGGTATATGTGCTCAAAATGGGAAACATGTTTCATTGGTTGGTGGCTCAGGGGGATTGCGAGCACCTGAATATTTTTACTACCGCTGCGGGACAAAGATTCGTGAGCGTGGTTCTGCATGCAATCTTGCCCGCAAGCCTTGTTGGCGCATTGATGAGGCGGTTATCCGCATTGTCAAACAAACTGTTTTGACACCAGAATATGTACAAGCAGAGTTAGAACGAGCTAGTCAGATACTTAATCACTCACAGAGTGATATGCAAAATCAATATGATGAGTTATTTCTCAAAGTTGAGCGGCAAAGAAAGGAAGTTGAGCACCTGATCGGCTTAATAACAAAAAAGGGAATGACAGCTACTCTAGAAAGGCTTTATGATCAAGCAAATCAGGGCTTGAGCGATAGCGAAACACGGCTAGCCGTTGTTAGAGCAACTTACAGAGAAGTAGATCAGGCATACATTCTGCGGGAAGTGAAGTATGCGAGCCTATTCCCATGACCTGCGAGAACGTCTGGTGCAAGCGGTGGCCGAAGGTCAGC
>JACDGC010000512.1:609-3792 GCA_013815535.1 Ktedonobacterales bacterium | reverse complement strand
CAGGCCGGGGGGTGGCAAGTTCATATGCCGCTGTTTCGGGTGGAGTTGCGGTTCATGCGGCCCATTATGCGCGAGATGCAAAACACCTTGGGCAAAGATGCGGGGGCATGGCTGGATGACCCGTGGCAAGCCATTCAGCACTATCACGACTTCTGGGCCTATGGCGTGGGGTTGCCTCCTGAGCATGACCTAGCCCCTGACGTGACCCATCGCGGCTGGATGCGCCTCACGCTCCCCCAGGCGGGGGACAAGACGCGGGGGCGGTGGCCGACTGACCCAATCTGGCATATCATCCAGCGGGCGGATTTTGGCAGCTACACGCCGCCCCAGGCGTTGTCACGCAGTAAATTGATCGTCCATGACGCGGTGGCGATTGACGCGGAAATCTATGGGTTGCTGCGGCTGCGGTCGGTGTTACATGGGCGGCATGAGGAAACCACCTTGACGCTCTCACAAGAGTTGCGGGCGTTTGCGAACGAGATGGAGGATTGGGACGAAACCAAGAACCGCGATTATACCGAAGAGGTACGGGAAAAGGCGCGGTCTTTGGGTCGGGGGGTGCCCATGATGCCAGCAAACTTGCTTCCGCCAAAGAAGCCCTATCAACGCAAGCGCAAGCTTGGCGAGGCATAATTTTCACCGGAACTAAAGAGAATCTGAGCCGCTCGGCATTATGTCGGGTGGCTTGTTCTTTGGGGGGAACCATGCAAGCTAACTCAACTGATGCAAAGCAAGCAGATACGACATTGATTGTGCTGATGCTCACATTGCCGCAAGTAGCACAGGCGTTGAGTCTGAGCTTGCGTTTTGTCAACACATTGGTGCTGAGCGGGAAACTGCGCTCGGTCAAATTTGGGCGGTCGCGGCGCATTCGGCTTACGGATTTACAGGCATTTGTTGAGCGTCAAGCAGAGTTGAGCTAGGGGAGAGATGCGAGATGGCTACGAAAAAGAACGGGCGACGTGGTAATCAAGAGGGGACGATTACGCATCGGGAGGATGGTCGTTGGGAGGCTCGCATGAGTCTCTCTAACGGCAAGCGCAAAAGTTTTTATGGCATCACTAAAGAAGAAGTCACTAAGAAGATGCGAAAGGCACAACAAGATGTAGATGCTGGCTTGTCTATTGTATCTGAGAAACAGACAGTGGGAACATATCTGAAGTCGTGGATTGAAGTAAAGCAGCATCGTATTGATGCGAGTACACTTCAAAGATATGAGTATTATATGCGACCAATCATCGAAGAATTAGGGCAAGTAGTTTTAGCGAAGTTGACTCCCTACCATATCCAACATCTGCATTCTTCCCTGCTTACTAAAGGTTGGACAACTGGCACAGTTGGTCATGCGCATGGCATGTTTCACGCTGCATTGAAGCAAGCGGTACGCTTAGGGTTAGTACAAAGGAATGTGACCGATATGGTTGACCCTCCGAAGAGAGAGGAACATGAAATGAAAGTTTTGGATGGAGAACAAATCAGGGTGTTGCTTAACACAGTCCGTGATACGTGGTTTGAAGGTGTTTTTTATGTAGTGCTATCTACAGGTTTGCGGGCGGGTGAAGTTTTTGCATTGCAGTGGCAGGATATTGATTTTGCGGCTCGCCGAATGCAAGTGCGTAGAGGTTGGCAGAGAACCAGCAAAAAAACTTTCTTGACGTTGCCGAAAACCTCGCATGGTCGTAGGTCGATTGCTTTGTCTCAGACGGCTATTGATGCTTTGATGCGTCAACAAGAGCGATTAAAGCAGGCTCGTGTAGAGGTGGGGGATAAATGGGATACGACCCATGATCTTGTTTTTCCGGGCAGAACGGGAAAGTGTTATGCTTATTATGCGGTATCAAAAAAGTTGTTACTTCCGTTGTTAAAGCGAGCAGGTTTGCCAATTGTTCGCTTTCATGATTTGCGTCACACATTTGCGACGATGCTCATTGGTAAGGGGGTGAATATCAAGGTGGTGAGTGAAATGCTTGGTCATGCGAACATTGGCATCACGCTAAGTACTTATGCCCATGTGCTTCCTCATATGCAAGATTCAGCCGCTCAGGTGGTGGATGGTGTGATAGGCGACGTTTTCTAAAAACTGTCGTCAAAACTGTGGTCAAAGCTTTTTGATGGTCGCTCTGTCCCTAGGACTAGAGCGGCCTCAGCGGTTTCAAAAAAGTTAGGTCTGCTGATGCATAATAACAGCAGAATCGATCCCCGTCAGTCGTCCTGTGCTCGCTCGCTGGTGCGCGGGTAGGTGCTTATGAAGAACGGATGCATAATGTCTCAATTTGTTTCCGATGCCCTGGTCTGCTTCGGCGCGACGGGCGACCTGGCCTACAAGCAAATCTTTCCCGCGTTGCAGGCGATGGTGCGCCATGGGCACATGCCTGGCCCAGTGATTGGTGTGGCGGGGCGGCCCTGGTCGTCGGAGCAACTGCGCGACCATGCCCGCGCCAGCCTGACCGAGCACGGTGGCGTGGATGAGGCGGTCTTCGCCCAGCTCAGCGCGCAACTGACGTATGTCGGCGGTGATTACCATGCGCCAGAGACGTATGCCAAGCTGCGCCAGCAACTGGGGTCGGCACAGCATCCGCTGTTTTATCTGGCGATTCCGCCGAGTCTTTTCGCGACGGTGATTCAGGGATTGGTGCAGGCGGGGTGTGCCCAGGGCGCGCGCGTGGTGGTCGAAAAGCCCTTTGGGCACGATCTGGCCTCTGCGCAGGATCTCAATGGGGTGTTGACCACGGCTTTCTCAGAGGCAGGCGTGTTTCGCATCGACCATTTCCTGGGCAAGGAGCCGGTGCAGAACCTGCTCTATTTTCGTTTCGCCAACGCGTTCTTAGAGCCGATCTGGAACCGTGAATATATCGACAGCATCCAGATCACCATGGCGGAAGATTTCGGGGTGGCGGATCGCGGCAAGTTCTATGAAGAGGCGGGCGCCATCCGTGACGTGGTGCAGAATCATCTGTTGCAGGTGTTGGCGCTGCTGACGATGGAGCCGCCCGTGGTTGGCGCGCCGGATGGCATTCGCGATGCCAAGGCACGGGTGCTGGCGGCGATGTTGCCACTGGACCCCGACGAGGTGGTGCGGGGCCAATTTGATGGCTATCGCCAAGTGGCGGGTGTCGCGCTCGATTCGCATGTGGAAACGTTTGCGGCATTGCGCTTGCGCATCAATTCGGCGCGGTGGCAGGG
>JACDGC010000512.1:0-599 GCA_013815535.1 Ktedonobacterales bacterium | reverse complement strand
ACCGAGGTGTTGGTTGAGTTGAAGGCGCCACGGCAAGATATTTTCGGCGAAGCGGAGCCACCCCAGTCGAATTATTATCGCTTTCGTTTGAGCCCGATGGTGTCGGTCGCGCTGGGGGTGCGAACCAAGAAAGCGGGTGAGGCGTTGGTGGGCGAAGACGCCGAACTGATCGCCCATCACGCGGCGGGGGATGAGATGCTGCCCTATGAGCGGCTGCTGACCGATGCGATGCATGGCGACCAAACGCTTTTCGCCCGCGAAGATATGATCGAGGCGGCGTGGCGGGTGATTGACCCTGCGTTGACGCACGCCGCGCCCCTTTCCTATGCGCCCAACACCTGGGGGCCAGATGCCGCCAACGCTTTGACGCACGAGCATGGCGGCTGGCGCGACCCGGCGGCTGAATAGCCAGACTGATGGGGGCGAGCGCAGGTGCCCACCCCGTGGTCTGTGCCTGATGCGTGCATCGGCCACGGGCTGATGGGCTGACGGGCTGTGCGTGCGGGGGCCGTGTGGCAGACAAAGCTGTAGTGAGGAACGCGGGAGGGAGCTTCCGCGCTTGATAAGGAGCAAAGATAGCACCATGAGCGCACCGACAC
>JACDGC010000511.1 GCA_013815535.1 Ktedonobacterales bacterium | reverse complement strand
CAGACGACATTGGGGGCCAAGTCCCACAGCCGCAAAACGTCGTGGCGCTTCAAGGCCTCGCCAACGGTGATGGCGCGTCGCAACGCGGGCAGGTGGAAGGCGGCAGCGCGTGGCGGCATTTGCGTCACCAGTTGAATCATCGCGGGGGTCAGGTTCGTCACGGTGATGGCCTGGTCACGCAGCCAGGTGGCCAGATAGCCCGGCGTACCCATCTGCTCGGGATCGGGAATGAATATCGTTGCGCCTATCGTCAGCGGCGTAAAGATATCGCGTTGCAACGGATCGTGTGCCAGACCCGAAAGGAGCGTATGCCGATCCTGCTCGACCAGATCGAATGTTTCACGCTGCCAAGCCAGGAAATGAGTGAGCGAACCATGGCGCTGCAAGATGCCCTTTGGCCGCCCCGTGGAGCCAGAGGTGAAGCTGATGGTGGCGATGTCATCTGGGCCTACGGTGACGGCTAGGGGGGTGGTGGGGAGAGATGCCAGCGGATGCTGGTCAGCCGCTGCGAGCGCGGGCAGGGTGATGACGTGGCCCGCATGCTCCGCCGCGAAATAGGCATGCACATCCGGCGGCAGCGGCCCGGCGGGCGCGACGGCAACGATGGCCCGTGGCCGTGCCTGCGTCATATACTCCAGCAACCGCGCTTCGGGATAGGCGGGATCCAGCATCAGATAGGCCGCACCAGCTTTGAGGACGCCCAGCATCGCCCACACCAGCGCAGCGGAACGATGGGCATAGATGGCGACGACCTCACCCGAACCGATCCCAGCAGCCACCAGCCAGTGAGCAAGCTGATTGGCGCGCTGGTCCAGTTCGCCATACGACCACTGCTCTGTGGGGTCCACCAGGGCCAGGTGCGTGGGGGCACGCTCGGCCTGCTGAGCGATGACCGTGTGGATGGCCCCTTCCCAACGGTCCGAGAGCGGCGCGCGCGGGTCTGGCAGCACCACCTGTGCGGCGGGCGTCACCAACGAAAACGTTTCGATGGGGCTATCTGGCTGGGACACCACTTGCTCAGCCAAGTAAATGAACTGCCGCAGGAATTCTTGGACGCGCGCGCCCGTGAAGAGATCGGCGCTGGCCACCACGTTCAGGCTGATCCCTTCGGCGTCTTCCTGGGCATAAAGGGTCAGGTCAAACTTCGCGCCACCTTCTTGCGGGGCGACGATTTCAACCGCCAGATCGCCCCACTGGGTCTGCATCGTGGGTGTGTTGATCATGTTCAACAGCACCTGGAAGATCGGTGTGTGGCTGAGGTCGCGGGTGGGATGCAACTCTTCCAGCAAGCGGTCGAATGAGACGTCCTGGTGGGTATACGCGCCCAAGGCTTCATCGCGCACCTGCGTCAGCAGCGCGCGAAAGGTCGGATTGCCCGACAGATCCGCGCGCATAGCCAGGGTATTGACGAAAAACCCGATCAGGTTTTCGGTCTCAGCGCGGTTGCGGTTGGCCACCGCCGTCCCCACGACCACATCGTGCTGGTCGGTGAGGCGCGACAACTGCAATTGGAAGGTGGCAAGCAACACCATGAAAAGGGTCGCGTGTTCGGTCTGGCCCAGTGCCTGCAAGCGTTCAGCCAGGGCGAGCGGGATGCGCGCCTCTTGCACTTCGCCGCGTGCCGTGGGCACGGTTGGGCGGGCAAAATCCGTTGGCAGTTCCAACAGCGGCGGGGCATCGAGCAAACGCTCACGCCAATACGCCAAATGGCGCGCTTGCTCCGCGTCACGGGCAGAGTCGCGCTGCCACACCGCATAATCGGCATATTGGATGGGCAAGGGCGCCATGGGCGAGGGTTGCCCACGCACATACGCGGGATAGATCTCGGCGATTTCGCGCGTCAGCACCGCCAATGACCAACCATCCGAGCAGATATGATGCATATTGGTGATGAGGACGTGATCATCTGGCTGCACCCGCACCAACAAGAAACGAATCAAGGGGCCGTGTTCCAGGTCGAAGACGTGTTGGCCTTCTTGCTCGATCATCGCTTGCACGGCCTGGGTGCGGTCCCCCTCCGGCGGCAGTTCGATCAGCGGCAGCGTCACGGCGAGGGCAGGGGTCACGGCCTGCACGGGCTGGCCCCGCACCGTCGGATACACGGTGCGCAACACCTCGTGGCGCTCAATGATGGTTGACACGCTGCGTTCCAGGGCGGGCACATCCAGCGCCCCACGCAGCCGAAACGCCAGCAGCAAACTATAGCTGGTGTTTCCCGGCTGCAATTGATCGACCAGCCAGAGACGCTGTTGAGCGAATGAAAGTGGAAACGTATTATATGTTTGGCCTTTGCGCTTGAGTTGCGCTTCCAACAAGGCGCGCTTTTCGGGCGAGAGGGCCGCAAGCCGCTGCACTAAATCGCTCATCATGGTTCTCTTTCTGGGCAACATGTCGGTGATTCACGAGAGACACAGCGTGGCATGGCGGGCATGTGGCGGCACACCCGACAGAGTGCCGGTGCAGTCCCATGCCCGTCAAAGCTATCACAACGCGCTTGCAAGCGCCCGACGCTGCGAACGAAGTCGCCGTGGTGGGGGGCTAGCGTCGCCCAAACCAGCCGCGCTTCGGCTTGGCTTCTTCCGCCACGGCGGGCACTGGCTCAGGCGCGGGGGGCGCGGCGTCCTCATGTTGGCGACCAAACCACCCACGTTTGCCCTTCGTCTCGGCGGCGCCAGAGGCGGCACCTGCCCCCACAGCGGCGGGCTGCTGATCGCGCTCCATCGCTTGCCGCAGACTCAACGGACGCATATCGGTCCAGTGCTCGTTGATGAATGCCAAGGCATCGGCCTTCGTGCCGCTAAACCCCGCATCTTGCCAGCCCTGCGCGTTTGCTTTATCGGCGGGCCAGATGGAATATTGGGCTTCTTGATTGACGACGACGCGATAGGTGATCTCGGCTTCGGGTTCGCTCACGATGAGGTCCTTTCTCTACTTCGACGGTGGTGATGGTGCAAGGGCGGTGCGCACGCCCTGGTCGTGTCGCTGCAACGCACCAGGCATGCTCGCTGGCGCTCAATGGTTTGGCAACTGACTGAAGGCCAATATACCCACCTGGCACGCCGTCTGTCAAGGGCAGCTTAGCAAGCATCAGGCGAAGGCATGGCATGAAACGGCTACCCGAGCGCCCGGGGTCAAGCCAAATTGCTCTCAACATCCCAGCTATAGCACTCGATGGCGTCGAGCGGACCCCCAGCCACCACCACGGCACTGGCGAACCCCGGCAGAGGTGGCAGATCGTAGAGTTCCCATGGCCCCTGTGTTGCAACCGCGCCACGAACCGCCAGCAGGCGCGCGGGGGCATCTGGGGTCAGCGTCACATCGAAGCCATCGAGCGGCATGGAAAGGCCCAACCCCATCACCTTGATCACGGCCTCTTTGCGTGACCAGCAGCGATAGAACGCCGCCTGCTTCTCAGAAGCTGACAATGTCTGCAACGCCGCCCGTTCAGCGAGCGAAAAGAACTGAGTGGCGATCACATCCGCATCCTCAAGGGGGCGCGCGAACTCGACATCCACACCAACCTCGCGATCCAGCACCACCGCCAAAAGCGCACGGTCATGCGAGTGCGACAGATTAAAACGCAGGTCGGGTTGGCCGGATTGATGCACAAGCGACGGTTTGCCCTGTGGCCCCACCGCAAAGGTCAGCCCCAAGGGGGCTACCCCCAGATAGGCCCCCAACACGTGCCGAACGAAGGCATGGGCGACGGTGTAGCGCTGTTGATCATGGGCGAAACGAAAGCGCGCTGCGTGTTCGCGCTCGTCGGTCGACAGCAATGGCGCCACGCGCGCCATCGC
>JACDGC010000510.1 GCA_013815535.1 Ktedonobacterales bacterium | reverse complement strand
GCGCGCTTCGTCACGAGGTTGTAGACGTTGTTCGACCAGTTCTGGATGGTGGTGTAGCGGACGCGCGCGCCGGGCCGCACGATGATCTCCACGACCGCGCTGTGCAGCGAGTCGGTGGTATAGGTTGGTGCTGTGCAGCCCTCGACATAATGCACGTAGCTGCCTTCGTCGGCGATGATGAGGGTGCGCTCGAACTGGCCCATATTCTGGGCATTGATGCGGAAGTACGCTTGCAATGGCAGGTCGATGCTGACGCCCTTCGGCACATAGATGAACGAGCCGCCCGAAAAGACCGCCGAGTTCAGCGCTGCGAACTTGTTGTCGTTTGGCGGGATGATGGTGGCGAAGTAGGGGCGGAAGATGTGCTCATATTCGCGGAAGGCCGTGTCGGGGTCCACGAAGATGACGCCTTTTTCTTCCAGGTCAGCGCGAATCTTGTGGTACACCACCTCGGATTCATATTGACTGCCCACACCTGCCAGGAACTTGCGTTCGGCTTCGGGGATGCCCAGCTTCTCGAAGGTGTCGCGGATATCTTGCGGCACTTCATCCCACGTCGTGCCGGAATCTTGCATCGGCTTGACGTAGTAATAGATGTTTTGGAAGTCGATGTCGCTGAGGGTGCCACCCCAGTTGGGCATGGGCCGCTGGAAGAAGAGGTCGAGCGAGCGGTGGCGGAAGTCACGCATCCACTGCGGCTCGTGCTTCATCTCGGCGATCTGTTCAACGATCTCGTGGTCCAGCCCCCGGCGCGACTTGAAGACGTAGTTTTCTGGCTGCGAGAAGCCGTATTTATATTCGTCGCTGACGATTGGTTGTGCGCTCACCGTTCGCTCCTTAGCACCGACGAGTTGCCCTGGGAGGGCGTCGCCGGATCTGTTGCTTTGTTAATCCCGAGTAACTCTATCAGAATTATGCCACAAAGTGGGAGGGTGAGGCAAGACCATGCACGGTATTGACCCGTTAAGATCGGTCCCCATCGGCAGAGACATGATGGGGACCAAGAAACGTTTGTAGTGGGTGCAGTGCCCCCACACGCATCAACGATGTCGCTAAGAGATAGGTCGCGACTTGTGGGGCTGCGTCTGCATTCCTTCTTCTTGTTGATCGTCGAAAGGTGTCACCTCGCCCGTCACGCTGACTTCATCCAAGAAGAAGTGTACGCGCGCCACAAAGGGTTCCAGAACACGCGGATCTTCGGGGATGTCTTTGGCATCGTAGGTATCCCACTTCTCCTTCTTGCGATACTCTTCGCGGGCGAATGGTTTGCTGACTAAAAAGCCTTCGCGCATCAATGCCAGCCAGCGCTCTTGATAATAGCCAACGGTATGGATCAGCGCGGGGTAACCTTCGCGGATATAGTTTGCTCGTCCGGCTGCAACGGTCTGATGGGCAGAGCCTTGATACCCCTGGGTGGGATCATACTTTGCACAGGCATCGATGGCGTCCAGCAGCCGGTGCCATTCGCTGATCAACGGGGCCAGTTCACGCTGACAATACTCCTGTGCTTTGGCATAATTGGGATCTTTTCCCAAGTTGGGGGGTAAGTAGCGCTCTTCGTTTCGTGAATAATAGGTTTTCCAGACGTACTCTGCCACATCTTCCAGCTTTTTCTCAGGGCCAAGCGCCTGGGGATCGAGAAAGTTTTCATGATGCAACAGAAAGAGTCGCCATGCATCTGGCTCCACGAAATGACCAAGGGGATCAGGATCCCCTGTCGCGATGCGGAACGAGAGCCGGTTGAGATTCGTCATCGCTTGTTGCACCTTACGCCAACGGGCATAGTTGGGCTGCGCCAGATTGCGAAACTGCAACTGATGCTCGTCGACATTGCGGAGCGGATCAGGTGGACCACCGCCTAGCTGCCGCAGAATTTCGCCTAGGGGATAGCCACGCGCCACCAGGAACACGCGATACATCACATACAGCGGCGCTCGCTGCTGCAATGCGGCTTTGTTGTTCACTGCGTCGATGCGGCGTAGCGTGCCGCGCTCTTCCGATGCCAGCCGGACAAAGTGGCTGGGCGAAGTGACAAGATTCTTGGTCGTTGAAATGCCCGCGAAAAGACTATCGGTCACGGCTTCGTTCCAATAATAGCTTTGATAATCACTCCATTCAACATCACGGCTTCGCAAACCGATGCCCTGTTTAAATTTGCTGTTGAGCAGTCGTGCTGAGGTCAGCGAAGCCAAGATATCCACTGGGCCATCCCCAACATTTTGCAAGGGCAACCGAAACACGACGAAAGGCGTTTCTTGTGCCCCCTCGGCTGAATCCGCGGTCAGTTGTAATTTATGCTGCACCAGCACATTGACCTCGCTCAAGCGTCGGTGCTCGATCAAAAGCTTGGCGCGGTCGCGGTCATTTTCTTGCTCAGTTTTCACCGCCTCACGACGCTCTGCGCGCACATCGCTACGCAGACGCTGAAACTCAATGAAGATGCCAATGAACGCGACTATGGCGGCTATAGATGGGCCATAGGTCTGCAAAAATAAGAGCATATCCATGGAACGTGTGGTCTCCCTTCCACCAATGCCTAAAGAAGCACTCTCCCCTGGTTAAACACGCCGATGCAGTGCCCATGCAAACTATAACAGTATCTTTATTTCTTAATCAACAAAAGACTGCGAAAATGCATCCTTTTCTAAAAAGGATGCATTTGCATGGATGAGCGGGAAATACCCTTTAGACGCCGTGTAGCGCGAAGCTGGCCCAATAGAGCGGGTGAGCAAAGGGCTTATCTTGCGGCAAGGCGAAATCGGCTAGGGTCAAATCAGGGTCGCGGGCGATGTCGTTGCCATAGTCACGCGCCAGCTCCTCTTGCGACAGGTTGCGCAACCAACGCTGGGCGTTGCGAAGCGCTTGGGCGGGTTTTTGCTCTTCGCGCAGATAGAGTTCCGCGAAGCGGCGCATCAGCAACAGCGTTGCCAGGTCGCTGGCCGGCCACAGGCACGCCGCCACGCCACCCGCGCCGCCCGTCAAGAGGGCCGCCGCCATGCCCACGCCTTCATCGGGGGCGTTCGCCGCCGACATGGCGGATTGCCCCGCCGCCAAGACGACCAATCGCACCCCACGCAGCCGCACCACACCGCTCAGGATGTCACTCACCCGGAGTGCGCTGCCCTCCGCCAGTTCCAGGTAGGATGCTTGTGGGCGTTCGGGGTAGTACGCGCTGGCACAGGCTAGATGCACATACGCGCGCTCTGCGATGGCCTTTGTCACTGCTTCTGCGTTGGCCTGACGGCGGATCAGTAATGTGCAGGATTGCCCCATGCGGCTAGCGACCTGCGCGATGGCTTCCGCCTCGTGTTCGGCCCATTCCAGGGCGGTGCTGGCGGGTTGCGGATTGCCGATAGCCGCGACACCGGAGCGCAGCACCACGGCAGAGGCGGCACGGGCCAGGGCCAGTCGCTGGGCGGATGGCACATACGTCACCTCGAAGGCATCTTGGAAGAGCGCATCGGGGCTGGTCTGTGGCGTTGGGTCCTCGGCATCTTCATCGCGCATCGGGGCGACAGTGCCGATGGGGGCCGCGTGCAGTGGCAACGTCGCCAATCGGCCTTGCGGCACCAACGCCACGGTGCGCATCCCCAAGGCGTTCAGCCGCTCGGCCAGCGGGGCCATCAGATCATGCCCCAGCGCGTCCAGCCAGGCATCCAGCACGTTGGGGCGCGGGAGGTTGCCGAGTTGGGTCTTCACCACCTGCTCTTCGTCTTCCTCACGCGGTGCCAATTTTTCGAGCTTTGCCGCCGTCAAATCTGGCGCGAAAAGGATGTGTTCATCGCTCAATTCTTTGACGCCACC
>JACDGC010000509.1 GCA_013815535.1 Ktedonobacterales bacterium | reverse complement strand
GCCACATCGCGCGTCACCAACAGGAGCACCTGCGGGGCCAAGGCCAGCAGCATCGCCTGGGCTTCGTGCAGCGTCGCCACCCGTGTCACCACGCAGGGTGGCGACACCAGGGCGCGCCCTTGGGCCGCTGTCACGCGTGCCGTGGACTCGAACAGCAAAATAGTGATCTCGCTCATCAACACAATCCCTCTCTTGTTACGGGAGTATAGCAGAATGGCGCTGCCCGGTCGCCCTTGTTAGGACTTTTGCGTCGTGGGCCAAGGACCGGACTTTTAGCCAAGATCGCTTGACGATGCTGTCATCCTTTGCGCCATATGACGGCACCCTGCTCCCTTTGTGTGCTGATGGGTGCGCTGCAATTGGGTGTCTTTCAGCCAGACGCTGCTGCTCTGCCGCCCATCATGCAGCAAGCTAGCCCCCCAGCGGCACATTCAGCGTCGGCGCGGGTTGGCCCCGCATGGCGCTGATGACCCCTTGTGCCTCGTTGACGAGGTGGCGTGTCACCACCATGGTGTGGGCGCACACCCCGCGATATTGAAAGCCGGGGCAGTCGCAGATGACCCGCTGCGCCACCGCATCGACATATGGCAGATGCACCGTGCCCTGTTGTGAACGACTGGGGATCGCAAAGACGCGGACCCCATTGATGGTCGCCTGACCTACGATGCGCAGGTCGTCATGCTTGGCGAGTTCGATGGCGCGTCGCACGTCGCGCCATGTGGGTGTGATGGGATAGCGCGTTTCCATATATGTCTCCTGTACCGTGATGGTGGTCTCACGGTAGTCTCTGTATAAGGACATTCTTTTGCACAGTAGACGAAGAGGAAGAGTCTGCTTGATGGAAACACGGTGAAAGACTACAGCTGTTTTCGGGGCCGTCGCGCTCAACCTGGGCGCGGTGGTGCTGACTTGAGACTGTTTCCTCGCGCCAGTGTTCCATCTGTTCCACCTGTCCCTACTGACGGTGCAAGAGGCACTGGGCTTGCTCATCCGCATGGTCTTTGTCGCGTCGCTGTTCTACGTCACCCGCGAGGCGAAGTAACACCCACACAGTAAAACCCCTACCAACTTACGAAGGTAGGGGCTTCTTATTGCGGTCGGTTTCACTGAATGCCAAGATGCTTGAAGAGAACGGTAAATTTTTGGTCTATGGCGTCAAACTTCTGGTTCATGTCGTCTCGTAGCACGTCCACCTTGTTTTCCAGGCTAGTCAGTTCGGCGTGTACCGTCGCCAGCCCCTCTTGCACATCCTGCACCACCACGTCCAGCCCGTCGCACCACATTCGCAGGGCTTGGAACTGTGCGGCAGTCTCGCGCTGTTGCTGTAGCATGCCTGCGCCGAACGCCTGTAAGCCATCGGTCAGCGTCTTCGTTCCAGTCGGGTCCATAGTTGCTCCTTTCGTGTCCATTCTACAACCAGTCCGCCACCCAGCCAAGCTCAGTTTCTACGACATGCTGCAACAGGAACACGCCGAGTGGGGCCAGAATGAGTGAGCCTTCCACCACCACTGCTAGCCCAAGTTTCACCAAGTTCTGCCAATGGGGGTCGGGTAACATCTTTTTCCCGACCGTTCGGACAGCCACCAACCAAAAGCGGCCCTTATCTTCGTTGCTAAGACTTTGCCACGTCAACTCCGGGTTAATGAGTACCATTTCTCCCCCCATACTTCCAACGGGCATACGCTGTGTTGGTTGGTCACTGCTGTTTGATAACATGCTACTCTCCTTCCGTAAAAAGGGGCGCAGTTGGTGTGCAACTCACCACGAAGAACCCACCAGTCGCGCCTCCCCCACAGTATGCCTAAATACTTTTCTTTTGTCAACTATACGAAAAGTATTGCGGCAATATGTTACGATGATGTATGGTGTGCGTTGTGGTACAATGGTGGCACCACGAAGAAACCTGAAAGGTGCCTCCCCATGACTGACCAACAACGCGACTGGATAGCTAAGACTGACTTGCTGACGCGCCTCATTGCCGAGACTGGCAAGAGCCGTCACCTCATTGAAAAAGTTATGACGCGGTTGGAAGCCTTGGGACAAATACACCCGTACCCTGACCCTGTAGACGGGCGACGTGTCCGCGTTCCCCTGGAAGACTTGGAGCGTATCCGTCAGGCTGTGCAGGAGTAGCGGCTTAGGAGAGCCAGCAGGAGCCAGCGTGCCATCATCTATACCCGCCTATTCAAACAAAAGGAAAGCGAAGCGTCGTTTGAGCACCAGGAAGAGGCGTGCCGTGCGTGGTCGGGCGAGAATGACAACGCAGTGGTTGAAGTCGTGCGCGAGACGCATACTGGCGGAGAGCTAGACGAGCGCGCGGCGTTGCCCTATGAGGAAAAGCGTAAAGTGCTCGTAATAGTGGGTCATTCATTCTTTTTGTGGGGGGGGAACAGGGGCAAGAAAAAGCAAGCAATGCAGCCGTTTCTGGCGGCATGTGAGGGGGATCGGTTTAAGTCCGTCCTTGGGGCCGCTAGAGACGGGTTCACAGGCGAGTCAGCCCGGGTGAGCGAGTCACGCTAGGATGACGCAGCACGGCGGGCCGCACGGTTGCGCAGGCGCTGGCGGATGTGTAAGAAACCACCAATGCCCGCTGCCAAGATGATGATGAGCGCGCCCACCAGCACCGCGCGGGGGATGGTATCGAGGAAATTGGTGACTTGCGCGATGACGAGCGAATAGCTCTTGCCCACCGCCACACCCAAGAAATAGTAGAGGCTTGACCAGATCAATGCCGCCACCGAGGCCGATAGGGCATATTCGCGGTAAGACATTCCCGATAGCCCCGCCACGATGGTGGTGGGGATGCGCAGCCCCGGAATCAGCCGCCCCAGGATGATGGCCGCCGGACCGCGCCGCACGAACCAACGCTCCACCTGATCCAACCGTTTCTCGTTGAAGTGCAGAAACTTGCCATATTTCAAGAGCGTTCGCCGCCCGCCGCGCTGCATCAAGAAGAACAAGGCCGATGAGCCGATGAAGACTGCTGCGCTGGCGATGAGAATGATCAAGATGGCGAAGAGCCAGTTGTGATCACGTTGCGCTCCTGCTAACACCAACAATGTATCGCCCGGCACGGGCAACGGCACGCCCGCTTCCTCGATGGTAATCAGCACAAAGATGGTTGGCAACGGATACTGATGAAAGAACATGAATAACTCATGCGTTAGTTGTTGCAGCGGATTCACGCGTGTTCTCCATTCACTAGCCGACCTCCGACAAATACCATCTCTGGCATGAAACGCGCCAATTCGCTAAGCGCCAGCCGTGTCGGCTCCTCTGGTAAGATCAGACAATCCGCCAACGCGCCTGGGACGAGGCGCCCCGCGTGGGCCTCTTCACCCGCCGCCCAGGCTGGGCCAGCCGTGTAGCCCCACAGCGCGCGTGCCAGGCTGAGCGCTTGCTCGGGGTGCCATGCGGGGCGATGGGGGGGGGCATCGTCCGTTCGGGCGACGGCGGCGTGGATGATGCGCCACGGGTCCGCCGTTTCGATGGGGACATCCGACCCCAGCACGACGGGCACCCCCGCGTCAGCCAGCGTCGCGTAAGCGTAGGCCCGCGCGATGCGGTCGCCCCACAGCCGCTCCGCCACATCGCGGTCCGACACCGCGTGGAAGGGTTGCACCGAGGCCACCACCCCCAGCGTTGCCATGCGTTCCACATCGGCTGAATCGATCAATTGCACATGTTCCAGCCGGAAGCGCCGGGATGTGTTCGTGCGCGCCTTCGTCGCAGCGATGGCATCCAAGGCTACCCGCACCGCGCGGTCGCCGATGGCGTGGATGGCCACCCCCAGGTTGCCGCGCAC
>JACDGC010000508.1 GCA_013815535.1 Ktedonobacterales bacterium | reverse complement strand
GTCAAAGTGCGCGGCTTTCGCATCGAACTCGGCGAGATCGAAGCGGCCTTGCAGCAACACCCCGCCGTCAATGAGGCAGTGGTGATCGTCCGCGCGGACGCCATCCCCACCTCGGCAGAAGATGGCGAAACCCACGACCACAAACGGCTGGTGGCCTATGTCACCCGCCAGCGTGGCACCGACCAAGATGATGGCACAGCCCCCGAGCGTACCAAAGAACAAGTCGCCCACTGGCAACAGGTCTTTGATACCATCTATGACGCCCCCTCTGATCAGGCCGATCCCACCACCAACTTCATTGGTTGGAACAGCAGTTATACGAATCAGCCGATCCCCGAAACCGAGATGAGCCAGTGGGTGGAACAGACGGTTGACCGCATCACGGCGCTGCACCCCCGGCGGGTGCTGGAAATCGGCGTTGGCACTGGCTTGTTGCTCTATCGCATCGCGCCGCAGTGCGAAACCTATTGGGGGACGGACTTTTCCGCCGAGGCCCTGGATGCCGTGCGCAAGCAGGTGGCCGCGCGGGGCCTCGCACAAGTGACCTTGATTCAGCGCGGCGGTGATGACTTCAGTGAACCGTTGGCGGCGGCCCAGGGCACCTTCGACACGGTCATCATCAACTCGGTCGCCCAATATTTCCCCAGCAAAGAGTATCTGATGCAGGTGCTGGAAGGCGCGGTGCAGATGCTGGCACCGGGTGGTAGCCTCTTCCTGGGGGATGTGCGCAACCTGGACTTGCTGGAAACCTTCCACACCTCCGTCCAACTGCGTCTGGCACCGCTCACCCTGCTGAGCGAGCAATTGCGCCAGCGCGTGCAAACACGCCGAACCCAGGAAAACGAGATCGTCGTCGCTCCCGCGTTTTTCGCCGCCTTGCAACAGCGCTTGCCGCGCATCACGGCCAGTGAAGCCTATCTCAAGCGCGGGTGGTATCAAAACGAACTGAGCCGTTTCCGCTATGATGTCACCTTGCATGTCGAGCGCCCAGTGCGCGTGGTGACGGACTATCCCGTGCGCGATTGGCGTGGTGAAGCCCTCACCATCACGGATGTCAGCAGCTATCTTGCCGCTCAAAGCCCTGAATGCCTGGTCATCCAGCACATCCCCAACGCACGCACCATCACCGATGTCGTCGCCACCCAGTTGTTGGCGCAGACGCCGTTGCGCGGGACGGTGGGGGAGTTGTGGCAAGCGCTGGGTGAGGCCGTGCCAGAGCAAGGCGTCCAACCCGAGGCCCTGTGGGATCTCGGCAGCAAGACCGGCTACACCGCGCAGGTCGGTTGGTCCGATGCGCCGGACTGCTTTGATGTCGTCCTCTGGCGCACCGAAGCATTACCGCTTGATCGGGCAGCACCGTTGCCGGTGGTGCAGCGTGCCCCCGTCGCATTGGACGAGTGGACCGCGTACGTCAACATACCCTATGAGGGCGATAACAACGCCACCTTGGTGCCTGAGCTACGCGAATTCCTCAAGCGGCGCATGCCAGACTATATGGTTCCTGCCCTCATCATGGTGCTGGATAGCTTGCCTTTGACCAACAATGGCAAGGTTGACCGCAATGCTCTGCCATCGCCAGATGGCTCACGGCCAGAGTTGACCAGTGCCTTCGTGGCGCCGCGCAATCCCAATGAGCATCTGCTGGCAGACATCTGGAAGGAAGTCCTGGGCATCGAGCAGGTGGGCGTCAATGACAACTTCTTCGAGTTGGGCGGCGATTCGCTGATGAGCATTCGCGTGGTAGCGCGGGCCAGCAAGGTTGGCCTGAATATCACCACCAAGCAACTCTTCCAGCATCAAACCATCGCCGAATTGGCGGGCGCGGCCCAAGGGACCAAGACGCTTTCCGAGCAAGGCTTGGTCGTCGGGCCCATGCGCCTGCTGCCAGCAAACCGCTTCACCTTTGGTGAGCGGATGGGCGACCCGACCTCCCACACGCTCTCATACCTCGTCGAAAGCTCCAAGCCACTGAACCCACGCCTCTTGGAGGATGTGGCCCATCATCTGCTGGAGCATCACGACGCGTTGCGCATGCGTGCCATCGAGCACGACGGCAACTGGGACGTGTCGCTCGCCGATAATTCGACCACCCCCTCCGTGTGGGAAATCGATCTGTCGGGCCTGAATGAAGTGGATCAGGTGACGGCGCTGCGCCAGACGGTGCGTGACATCGCGCTCTACTTCGATCTGGCCAACGAACCGTTGTTGCGGTTGGCGCTGTGCACCCTTGGGCCAGATCAGCCGACACCGTTGGCCATCGCCGGGCATAGCCTGGTGGTGGATATGCAGTCCTGGCAGTTCCTGTTGGAAGACTTACAGGCCGTCTATCGGCAGGTCGAAGCGGGGCAACCCATGCAATTGCCCCCCAAGACGACTTCCTACAAGCAATGGTCTGATCGCTTGGTGGAGTATGCGCAATCCGAGGAACTGCGTGGCGAACTCCCCTTCTGGCTCTCGGAACTCCGCCAGCAAGTCAAGCCGCTGCCGATGGATTTCCCCGACGGGGAAAACACTGGCGCGTCGCTGCGCATGGCGCTGGGGATGCTGTCCCTGGAAGAGACGCAGGCGCTCTCGCAGGTGGTCGGACGCCGCGAAGGCATGCAGATGGATTCCGTCTTGCTAGCCGCCGTCGCGACCACGCTGATGCGCTGGAACCACGAGCGCTTGTTGCTCGTCACCGTCGAGGGCCATGGCCGATCACCCCATTTCGACGACATCGACCTCTCACGCACGTTGGGGGTCATGCCGATGGAATATCCGATCTTGCTGGATTTCACTACGGTGGATTCCCCGCAAAGCATTCTGGATACTGTCAACGCGGAACTCAAGCAACTCGCTTCACGCGGCCTGCAATATGGGGCGCTGCGCTACATGAATCCCGACACAGCCGTCGTCGAACAGCTTGCGGCGGTGCCACAGCCAGATCTGTTCTTCAACTATCTGGCGACCTCGGTCGCGCCGGATCTCAGCGATTTCAAGGTGGCTGGCCCCTATAATGGTCGCCTCTTCACCATTGATGAAACGACGCTTCAGCCGTTGCCCTTGCTGGTGACGGGGTATCTCGCCAACGGGCAGATGCAGGTGTCGTGGCACTATAGCGCGAACCAATATCGGGCCGAAACGATGGATCAATTAGCGGAACAAACGATCAGCAAGATGCGTGAATACCTGCAATTCCTTCAGGCACACTGAAGGAAAGCCCCAAGGGAGGCAGGGTGACCTGCCTCCCCGCAGAACAACGCGATTGCCATGCGCCGTGCGGCGGCGCGGAGAGGGCCACATGAAGCCAGAAGTCAACGATTTCAACCTGGCGGCGCTGCGGCGCACCTATTTGCATCCCCACGAACTCTATGCCCAATTGCGGGCACACGATCCCATCTTTTATGATGCGAGCAGCCAAAGCTGGCTGGTGACGGGGTATGCGCCAATGGTCGCCATCTTGGATGACCCTCGTTTTTCGTCACAGCTTGGTGCAGCCGCAGCGATGTTTCCCCCCACCGTGAGCAAGCAGATGCTGTTTCTGGATGGCGCGGTGCATCACCAGGCGCAAAGTGTGATGCTGCGCCCGCTGGCGAATATGGTGAAATCACAGACGGCGGCGATCAAAGCCTATGCTCGCCAACTGCTGGATACAGCGGTGGCGCGGGGCGAGATCGACACCGTGCAAGATTTTTCGGCGCGCCTCTCACTCTGGACGATTGCGCATGTGCTCGGCATGCCAACCGATGATATGGCCCAGTTGCAACAACTGGCGCAGTGGTCCAATACCTTTGGCGATGTCACCAGCGGCTATTTCCAGGGCAACTTCAAAGA
>JACDGC010000507.1 GCA_013815535.1 Ktedonobacterales bacterium | reverse complement strand
AGGAGGCATTTGGGCCACGTGGCACTCTATGAAAGAGGTTTGATCAATGGTTGATAGGATGACGCGCACCGAAACAGATTCGATGGGGGCCATTCAAGTACCCACCACCGCATATTGGGGGGCACAGACGCAGCGTTCGTTGCGCTATTTCGACATTGGCACCGACACGATGCCACCAGCGATCATTCGCGCCTTGGGCATCCTCAAACGGGCAGCGGCAGAAACCAATCTGGACCTGGGCAAATTTGGCACCGTCAGCCCAAAGCTGCGGCTGAGCGCCGAGCAGGTGGGCACCCTGATCGCCGCTGCTCAAGAGGTCATCGATCTGCAACTGAACGCGCACTTCCCGTTGCATATTTGGCAGACGGGCAGCGGCACACAGACGAATATGAATGCCAATGAGGTCATCGCCAATCGCGCCATCGACATGGTGGGTGGCACGCTGGGCAGCAAGCAGCCATTTCACCCCAATGATCACGTGAACATGTCGCAGTCATCGAATGACACGTTCCCCACGGCCATGCACATTGCTGCCGCTGAAGAGATCGTCCATCGGTTGCTTCCCGCTGTGCGCGAGTTGCGCAACAAACTGGATGAGCGTGCGCGCGAGCCGGGCTTTGGCGACCTCATCAAGAGTGGGCGTACCCATTTGATGGATGCTACCCCCATCACGCTTGGCCAGGAATTTTCCGGCTACGTCGCGCAATTGGATCAAGATTTGGCGCGCATCGAAGCCACCTTGCCCAATATCTATGAGCTTGCCATTGGGGGCACGGCGGTTGGGAC
The DNA here is from genome assembly GCA_013815535.1 of Ktedonobacterales bacterium. Taxonomy (GTDB): domain Bacteria; phylum Chloroflexota; class Ktedonobacteria; order Ktedonobacterales; family JACDGC01; genus JACDGC01. Next base: position 3,027 of record JACDGC010000507.1, on the reverse strand, counting down.
GGGGCTGAACTCGCCACGCGAGTTCGCGCCACAGGTGGCGGCGCATATCGCGACCATCACTGGATTGCCTTTTGTCACCGCGCCCAATAAATTCGCGGCGCTGGCCAGTCATGATCCGTTAGTGATGGCCAGCGGCGCATTGAAAACGCTGGCTGCCTCGCTGATGAAGATCGCCAACGACATCCGCTGGTTGGCCTCAGGGCCGCGTGCGGGTTTGGGGGAGCTCTCGCTGCCAGAAAACGAACCCGGGTCCAGCATCATGCCAGGCAAAGTGAACCCCACCCAGAGCGAGGCGATGACGATGGTGTGTGTGCAGGTCATTGGCAACGACATGGCCATCACTTTCGCGGGCACCCAAGGCAACTTTGAGCTGAACGTCTTCAAGCAGGTGATCATTCATAATCTGCTGCATTCCGTGCGGCTGCTCGCTGACACCTGCCACTCTTTCACCGCGTATTGTTTGACGGACCAACCCGAGCCCGCCGGGGAAGATCCGACGAAAGAGAAGCCTCAGCGCCAGTTCAAGGCCAATCCCGAGCGGTTGCAGATGTATATGAACGATTCGCTGATGTTGGTCACGGCCCTCACACCCTACATCGGTTACGATCCCGCAGCCAGCATCGCTAAATATGCCCATAAGCATCACCAGACACTGCGTGAGGCTGTGGCAGCGCTCGGCCCCGAGCAGGCGGGCCTGACCGTTGCTCAGTTCGATGTGTGGGTGCAACCAGCCCTGATGCTGGGGCCAGACGACTAGTCGCGCATAAACAGCCACCCTCGCGCACAGCGCTTCGAGAAAATAGCGTTGCGCACGAGGGTGTGTCACGTCACACGGGGGCGGATTTGGTCTGGCCTTCTTGTGGTGGTCTGGCGTCTTCGCCGCACCGGGGAGGTGGCTTAGGGTCTTCTATTGTGGCGCGCTTGCCCAATTGCGAATGTGGCTGACGAATCATCACCAACAGCGCCGCTTCGCTGGGTGGCGATGAACTTGGCATACCATTGCCCGCTCTCTTTGAGGGTCCGTTCCAGCGTATGGGGGGCTACGCTCGCTAAGCCAAAATGCTGCTGATAGCCATCCACCCACTCGAAGTTATCCATCAACGTCCAGGCGCAATATCCCCGGACTGGTGCGCCCAATTGGATAGCACGCTGCATCGCCGCGATATGCTCTTGCAGATAGGCGACACGCCGCTGATCGCGGACCAATTGCCCATGACGCACCACTTCATCAGTGAAGGCCGCGCCGTTCTCGGTGATGAGCAGCGCCGATGGATGATAGGCATGATGCACGCGTAACAAGATATCTTGCAGGCCGTCCGCATAGGTTTCCCACCCCATATGCGAATAGGACGCCTCAGGAACTGGCACCACTGAGGTGAAGCCCGTCAACAGGTCCGTCGCTGGGGTGGTGGCTGGTTGCACGACCAAACGCGAATAATAATTGACCCCAAGAAAATCAATAGGTGTCGCTATGTGCGCGAGATCCTGTGGTTGGATGACGCTTGCCAGCGCTGCTTGGCTGGCCGCTTCAGGTGGATAGTTTCCCTGAAACAGCGGATCGAGCAGCCAACGATTATACCAAATGTCGGCCTGCCGCACCGCTTGTGCCGTGGCCTCGCGCTGGTCAGCGGGATAGACTGGCGAGAGGTTGAGCGCGATGCCCACTTTTGCCGCTGGTCTGCAATGTTGCCGGATGCGCGGGACCGCCAAGCCATGCGCCAGCAACATATGGTGGGCAGCTTGCAGCGCTTGCCCTTTGTCTTGCTGATGGGGTGGATGGATGCCCAACACATACCCATGCACCGCAATGCTCCAGGGTTCATTGACCGTTGTCCACCAGGAGACTCGGTCGCCCAGGCGGCGCGCGACCTGCTCTGCATAGTCAGCGAAGATCTGCGCGACATCGCGGTGCAGCCACCCTTGGTAGCGTGTTTGCAGCGCCAGGGGCAGATCCCAGTGATAGAGCGTCACCAACGGGGAGATGTTGGCGGCCAACAGCGCATCGACCAGCCGCTCATAAAAATCAAGCCCGCGTAGATTGATCTGCCCCTCACCCGTAGGGAAGATGCGCGGCCATGCGATGGAAAAGCGATAGGCCTGCACTCCCAGGCGCGCGAGCAGCGCGACATCTTCCGCCATCCGCTGATAATGATCACAGGCGATCTCGGCGGTTTGGGGGCGGAAGTCGGGAGGCGGATGCGCGACGTAATCGTCCCAGATCGATGCCCCGCGCCCATCAGCTCGCAGTGCCCCTTCGATCTGAAAGGCGGAGGTGGCGACCCCCCAGAGGAAATCGGGCGGAAATTGGAGCTTCGCTGGCGCGCGATGGTGTTTGTTCGACGCGAGGACGACCGCCGTGTGGTCGGGGTGATAGTCCATTTCCTTGATCAGCCCCAAAATGCGTTCACGGGTTGCAGGGTCGACATCGGGTTTGTGATTCAGCACGCGTGAGACCGTCGCCGCAGAAACTCCGGCGAGACGCGCGATATCGCGGATGGTCATTTGCGCCATATACGTCGCCTCCAGCCTTTCATAAGATAAGGTGAGTGTGCGGTTGATTCTATCTCATGTTGGCCAATTCACGATAGCATGTGGGCACAGGGTAATCTTAATCATCGGAGATATGGGCGGTGAAGCCGAACCATCACAGCAAGGATGAAAGTGTGATGGTTCGCTGAGGGAAATCGAGAAAAAGGGCATGGTCGCAGCAAGGGGGCGATGTTCCACGTGGAACGTCCTCAGTGGCGCTAGCGCCGCTTTTTGCCAACGCGCACCACAAACGCTGAGACGGGCGTGAGCGTGAGGAAGAGGACTGCCGAGAAGGGGGTCGCGGAGTGTGCCACCACGGCCTCGCCACTGAGGCTCGGCGGCAACGTTCCTTGGTTTGCTGGCACGCTGTTGAACGAGTGTGACGCGACGTATAAAATGCCCTTTGTGACAGTAAATCATGGCCGCGATTTTACAGGGGTTCTGCCACCTGTGTGACACCATATCTTGGTCGAAAGTGCCGAAGGTTCTTCCCATCCC
>JACDGC010000506.1 GCA_013815535.1 Ktedonobacterales bacterium | reverse complement strand
AGCCGATTTTTGGAAACCCACGAGATGCGGGAAGCGGGTATCACGGGACACGACGCTCAGGGGTAGCAGCAGCTGGGATCAACAAACATCAGCTTGGCATGCAGGACGAACGTGTGGTGCAATGGATGCATTGCAGCAACGTGATGGCGCGCTCGTCTCCTGCTGTCCGCGCGTTTGACTCTACCATACGTGGAAATCACCCCAAGGTCGTTGGGGGATGTTGCGGTTAGCCGTGTTATGCCAACAGCCAGGCCATCAAGACGCGCGGGTTCCCGAGGGTGGCCGGTTGTCGCCCGCATTCACGCCTGAGGGGAGATAACAGTGCCGCGTTATGTCGTCCTATTAATCCTACTCTTCATGCTCTTTGGCTGTGGCACAGATTCCCATGTCAGCGGGACGGTCACCAGCACGACCACGTGGTATAGCAGTTATAGGTGTGGCAGCGTCCGATCCAGGCATTCGTGCAGCCAGCGCCATCGCAGTTTTGTGGTCAATGGGCAGACGTATCAGGATGATGCGGACGATGTGCGAACGGGCGATCAGGTGCGCTTTGACTACAACACCGTCTGGGGTGTGAGCAAGATGCAGGATAGCACCGTGCATCACGATGACTACACGGCATTTCTGGTGGTGCTCGGGCTGATTGTCGTGGGAAGTGCTGCGTGGATTTGGTATCGACGCAGAGATGAGCCGCGAGGACAGATGGCGAGAGCATAACCGTTCATTCTGCCCCATGACCCAACAGGAAGGAAGAAAAAAGCATGAACGCAACGCAGATGGAAAAGACAGACGAACTGGTGGAAAGTATCATGGCAGCAATGGAACGAGTCTGGGGTGAAGAAGGCTTCGGCGGCGATCCCCACGAGTATGCCTGGCTGGAGCAAAACTATGGCATCACCGAAGCAGAGGATGTGCGCTGGATAGACGTTCTCACCTATCACTCTGGTGAGGTTGAGATGTTCGATGGGCATCACCTAGAAGGAGAGGAAGAGCGCGAAGAGGTGCTCGCGTTTTTGGAAGATCCCGAAGCCGTCATTGCCTTTCTGGAAACGCTCCTCAAGCGCTATCAGAGCAACACCGCAACATATCCTCGGGCATGAGCGACAATGGCGTAAAGGGGCGAGAGGCATGGCCCACCTGGCCAACAGAACAAGGGGTGAAATCTCCGAGCCGCCTCATTGGCGCATGACCAGGGAGGACCTGCCCGCGCGACAACGATGGAGCACGGTGAATTGGCGAGCGGCGCTATTATGGCGGATACGATGCAGCCCAAGAGAAAGAGGAGGCACCAGGATGAACGAGATTGGCCCCACGTCATTACCAGAGGCCCTTGAACAGATCGAGCAATTACAGGCTGCACACCGGGAAATGCAAGAGCAACTCGTGGCGGCTTTGGGAACGCAAAAGGATTTACAAGACCAGAATGCGCGGTTGCGCGCCATTGTGGCGGCCTACCAAAACGCATTCACAGGCATCATGCCTGCCCTCGACGCCTTCCCAAAAACAAGGGAGAGCATCATCAAGTTGAAGGATGCCATCGAGCGCGCCACATGAAAAACGCATCGCCATTGCTCATTAGAGCGAGAGCATCGTCGCGCATAGCGTATTGTTACCAAGGATCATGCGATTCGCATTACCCACCACGATGAAGATCGGCATTGTCCACACGAGGGACGCCCAACGCGGCGCGCTGCCGCACCAGCACCCCCACAACGAGGAGACACAGCTATGAAGATGTTGGCAACCATCACCTATGACCAAGCACGCCGCGCCGAGAGCATGACGCATCTGGCGGCTGAGCAGGCGCGTGTCAAAGAATTGACCGAGGCAGGCACGTTGCTCGCCCTCTATATCCAGGCCGACCTTACGCATGTCTGGCTGGTGCTGCAAGGCCCTGATGAAGCAACCCTGCACCAGATCATCACCGATCTGCCGCTGCATCCCTTTGTGGCCCAGGTGGATCTCGTCGCGCTGGCCGAATAGGGGGGCGCGGTGACAGCACTGCCACGCGGGGCAAGCTCACGGTTGGGCGGGCAAGTGATCGGTGATGTCGGCGCGGTGGCGTTCATAACGCGCCAACCGCTCTAGCAGCGCGACGCGCGTCGCTTGGAGCGTCGCCAGTTTCTTATCCACCAAGACGAGTTGCTGCTGGGCGATGGCATCGGCACGGTCGAGCTGCACGAGGCGCTCGTGGGGATCGGCGCTTTCGGCAAAGGTGGTGCGGATTTCATCACGCGCCTCTTCCATGGCGATGAAATCCGTCAGTTCGGCCAGCGTCAGACCCAGAGCTTCTTTCAACTGACAGATGCGCTCTAGCCGAGCGACATCGGCCTCGGTATAGAGCCGATAATTGCCGTCGGTGCGCGAGGGCGCGGCCAGCAGGCCAATCTCTTCGTAATAGCGCAGGGTGCGCTTGGTCAGCCCTGTGCGAGCCGCCACCTGCTCGATGCGATATAGCGATTCATCGAGATGCGTGGTCATGATAGGTATGCTTCCCCTTTGAGCCATCTTCGCTCAAGTATAGCACACATTAACGTTGACGTAAAGGTTAAGATCATGCTACGATAAAGAGACAGCAAACATGGCTTTGCAATTTATCGCTAGAGGAATAGACAATTCATGGCTTCGCTTGAGCAAATCGCCCCTGAGGCAACCGTTCTGGGGTCCACTGTGCGGCCAGGGGTAAAATCATCATATCGCTGGTGGGCACTGTCGTGCACCAGCCTGGGCACGCTGATGGCGACGCTCAATAGCGGCACCCTCATCATCGCGCTGCCGGTGCTGTTGCGCGTCTTTCACGCGCCGCTCCTTTCCATCGTGTGGGTGTTGCTGGCGTATATGCTGGCCCAAACCGTCCTGGTGCTGACGGCGGGCCGCCTGGCCGATATGTTTGGGCGCAAGACGCTCTACGTGGTTGGTTTCGCCCTCTTCGGTGTGACGGGGCTGGCGGCGGGCTTTTGCACGAATGTGACGCAGCTGATCGTGGTGCGGGCCATTCAAGGGGGCGCGGGGGCCTTCATGATCGCCAATAGCTCGGCCATCGTCACGGATGCCTTCCCCAAGCAGCAACTAGGGCTGGCCCTTGGCACCAACATGATCGTCGCCGCCGTGGGCAGCATCCTGGGGACGATCTTAGGCGGCGTGTTGACGAACTTTGGCTGGCAATGGGTCTTTTGGTTCAATGTGCCTTTCGCGGTGCTGGGGACCATCTGGGCCATCGTCAATCTGCGCGAACTGTCGCAGATCGAGGGCAAGCAGCGCTTCGACATCGCCGGGACGGCGCTCTATGTCGTCGCGATTGTCGGCTTGCTGTTGGCGCTGACCGTGGGTGGCATTCAGGGCTGGACGGCGCCCATCGTCATCATCGGCTTCATCGCCGCCGCCGTCACGCTGCCGCTCTTCATCATCGCCGAGGTGCGGGCACGTCAACCGATGCTGGACCTGCGCCTCTTCGCGCATCGGCCCTTCGCGCTGGGCAACCTCAGCACCATCTTCAACGCGATGGCGCGCCAGGGTGTGACGTTCCTCTTCGTCTTTTACTTTCAGGGGCCGCTGGAAAAAGACCCCATCACAGCGGGGCTGCTGCTGACGCCCATCGCAGCCAGCATGCTGGTGGTGTCGCCGCTTTCGGGGTGGCTGGCTGATCGCCAGGGATCGCGCTGGCTGGCCTTCACGGGCTTGTTACTGACGACCGTGGGGCTGGGCGGGATGGCCTTCATCGGGCTCGATACGCCTTATTGGTATGTCGTGGTGACGATGGTGGTGATGGGGGCTGGCTCGGGTTTCTTCAATTCGCCCAACTCGCGCATGATCATGACG
>JACDGC010000505.1 GCA_013815535.1 Ktedonobacterales bacterium | reverse complement strand
AGATTCATCAGTGCATCCAGCCGCTCCACATCAATGCGAATCATCCGGGGGGCATGGTTCGCCTCGGCATGCTCCGGGGCCTTCGCCGCCGGGGCATCCTTTGTGGGAGCCGCGCTCGGCGCGGGCGGCGGCGCCACACTGGCACTGGCAGCCACTGGCAGCGGGGCAGGGGGCGCAAAGGGGGCCGCAACGCTGGCACCGGCATTCGCCAGCAGATCGTCAGACTCCGCAGCCTCGACGGAGCCGAACTGCACCTCCAAGATGCGCTCGATCACACGTTCGGCGCTCGCTGTGACTTCGTCGCGGTTGCCCACCGCAGCCAGCAAGGCCACCACCGCGCCGCCCGCAGTGACAAGGCCGCCCTCGATCTCTTCGAGGGTGGGGCGGCTATCGCGCACTGTGCCAAGCTCGCCGAGGGCCAGCAACACTTGCAAGGCCCGCGCGCTCGGCAACGCACAACTAGCCGCGACATCGACCTCGATGCGCCAGATGGCCTCACCCACCGCCACGGACGAGGCAGCGGCTGGCGCAGAGCTGGCCGCGCTGGCCACCCCGGCCCCCTCCGCCGTCACCGCATCGACCGTCACTTCCAGGATGTTGCCAATGACTTGGCGAATCCTCTCGGCGGTGGCATTCGGCGCGGTCAGGGTGAGCGTGATGCGTTGGCCGGGCTTGACGTTGCCAGCCTCAATGGCTTCACTGCCGGGATCGCTCTGGGTGACTGTGCCCAGGCTCCCCACCGCCAACAACACTTGCAAGGCCCGCACCGCAGGCAACAGGCAATCCGCTGCAACGGTTGCCACTACCTGATAGGTGCTGGATGCGGCTGCTGTGGAAGAGGGGGTTGCCACGGGGGCGGCAGGGCTGGGCACCGCAGCCGCTGGGGGCGCGGCGGGCTCCCCAGCGGCGATGGCATTCAGTGCCGTGGCGAGATCGTCAATGGCCACGTCGCTTTCCACCAAAGTCGTCACTTCATTCAGCAACACGCGCAGGGCATCGAGTGATTGCAGCAACAGATCGATGATGCGGGTGGTGACTGGCAGGGTATGGTGACGAACTTGATCTAGCACGGTTTCGACAGCGTGGGTCAGCTTGGCCATGCGCCCGTGGCCAATGGCCCCAGACGATCCCTTCAGAGTGTGGGCTGCACGAAAGATCTCTTGCAGCAAATCGCTATTGGTATCGCCTTCGGTTTCGAGTCGCAGCAGGTCCTGGCTGAGCAGTTCAAGCTGCTCTTCACCCTCGCTCATAAAGAGCACCAGTTCATCGGGGGTGACGTCGAAGGCGAGAGATTGTCCGGTTGTCATAGGGTGTTTCGTCCTCCGCTGGCGGGCAGCTTGCGCGCCCGCTGTCGCACTTTAGCGTAGATCGCTGGTTTCGAGTTGCTGTTGCTCCACCGGCGAGAGCACCTGATCGAGATCCAGCAGGACGATCAGCCGATCTTCCAGTTTGGCGATGCCGCGCAGATAGCGGCTGTCGATGCCCGTCACCAACGGCGAGGGCGGCTCGATGCGATCCGTCATGATGCGCAACACCTCTGAGACGCCATCGACCACCAGACCAATGGTTTGGCCACCAATCTCAACGACGACGATGCGGCTGGCACGGGTGTGCTCAGCCGCGAGCAAACTGAAGCGCTTGCGAAGGTCCAGCACGGGAATGACTTTGCCGCGCAAATTGATGACACCCTCGATGCATGGGGGCGCGCCAGGGATGACGGTGATCTGTTGCAGCCGGATGATTTCGTGGACACGGGCAATGTTGACGGCGTAGGATTCGCTGGCAACATCGAAGACGACCACTTGCTCGTCTTCGACGGCCACCTGTACGGCACTGGGTGCTTGAGACATGGGAAATGTCCCTCCTTTTTCTCCCCCCTATCGGCATGCGGCGTAGAAATATGAAGGGATGCAAGGAAAGCGCCGTGTGCACAGCGCCTCAGCAGTAACCATACAGCAGGCCATGGCGCGCATCTGGGTGATGCGCTGGCGAATAAAAAGGGGGAGGATCCTACAATGCCTAGGGCTGCGGGGCTCCCTCAGTGAGGAACACCCGCAGCCCTAAGAGAGCACCCAACAATGGCAGCGCGCTAGAACTGGATCATCGCTTTGATGGCTTGCCGACTATCCATAGCGGCATACCCATCCGGGACGCCATCGAGGTTGGTACGCAGGTCGAAGACGGGGGTCGCGTCGAGTTTACCCGCCAGCACATCCGTCATCAATTCAGGGATGTAGGCACGCACGGGCGCGGGGCCGCCCGATAGCCAAGCATTCTTCGAGAAAATATTCCGGAGTCCCAACTTCACCCCATGTGGGACGCCAACGAAGCCGATGAAGGCTCCAGGTCGGACAATCTGCGTGGCGGCATCAAGCGAATCTTCTGTGCCAACACATTCCATCACCGAAGCAGCCCCACCATTGGTCAAATCGTTGACGTGCGCGATGGCCTCGGCGCCGCGCTCCGCCACGATATCGGTGGCACCGAATTGCTTGGCGATGGCGAGGCGCGCCGGTTGGTGGCCAAGGATGATGATGCGTTCCGCACCCAGACGCTTCGCCGCCAAGACACCGCACAAGCCCACCGCGCCATCACCGATGACGGCGACCGTGCTGCCCGGCTGCACGCGTGCGCGCACCGCCGCGTGGTGGCCCGTGGAAAGCACGTCTGTCAGGGGCAGCAGCGCGGCGAGCAACTTGGGATCATTGCTGGCGGATTCGGGAACCGCCACCAGCGTGCCATCGGCATAGGGCGTGCGGATGGCCTCGGCTTGGCCCCCCATATCGCCCGCGCCACCCCAGCCGCCACCATGGACACAGGCCGTCTGCAAACCCGCCTGGCAATATTCGCACGTGCCATCTGAATAGGCGAAAGGCGCGATGACGCGGTCGCCCTTCTTGACCGTGCGCACCTCCGCACCGACATCTTCAACAATGCCCATCCACTCGTGCCCAGTACGCCACCCTGGTTGAAACTTTTGGATGCCGCGATAGAACCACAGATCCGAGCCGCAGATGCAGGCATGCGTGATGCGAACGATGGCATCGGTCGGCTCAATCAGACGGGGATCGGGGACGGTGCTGATCCGAATATCCTGGGGGGCATGAAAAACGGCAGCGCGCATAGCGGAAATCTCCTCCGTGTGACGGTGGTGGCTTTTGACTCCCACACTGTAACACAAAGGAGCGAGATGACAAGCCCAACAAGAGAGGGAACAGCGAGCAGGCAGGGACCGCCCGCTGTCACGGAGGTCAGATGTAGCGCTGCGCCATGACGATGAGCAAGATGGCGATGATGCCGAGGAACGTTTGCGTGCCGAACCATGTCGCGATGGGGGCTTCGGTGTCTTCACGCGGTCGCAGATAGGTGGAAAGACCTTCCCACGCACCCAAGCCCACTGCCACCAGCACAGCCGCGATCACGGCCGCGATGGCGCGATTGCGGTCCCCCGTAAAGAAAGGGAGCACAAAGAGCGCGATGCCTAGGCCCAGGGCAGCCACGAGTTGCACCCATTCAGCGATGCGCATCGTCAACAGTTCGCGTCCGCTCAACTCGGTCAGTTCATTGCCAACCAGATCCAGGCTGCCCTGACCTTCGCGGATGGCAGTGAGGCGGGCTATCTGGGGCAGGCAAGTGAGGTAGGCCAACCCAGCCACGATGCGCGCCAGCCCAAAGAGTTTATTGGCATCCAGTCCAAAGAGGTTGGCGGGCTTCACACCGGGAATGGCGCTGATCAAGTGAGGATGCAAGGCGATCGCAAACACATTCAACGCGCCCGAGGCTGCCGCCGCGACGGCGACCGCCAGACCCAACGGCACCAACAGGCCGAGCAACTGGCGTGCGG
>JACDGC010000504.1 GCA_013815535.1 Ktedonobacterales bacterium | reverse complement strand
ATCGCGCACTACGCCCGCGTCAACCGTGGCCGTGAGGTCGTCACGAGCGATCTGGAGCGCGCCTTCGAGGAAGTCACCGGCAAGAGCATGGGGCGCTTCTTTGACCAATGGGTGCGGCGCGGCGGCCATCCCGAGTTTGAGGTCAGCTATGACTGGGATGGCGACCACAAACTCGCCAAGTTGAGCGTGAAGCAAACGCAAAAGCCCGACAATTTGACCCCCATCTTCGCCACGCCAGTGACGATTGCCTTCACCTTCGATGCCAAAGGCAAGCGTGAGACGCGCACCTTCACCATCACGGTTGAGAATGCTAGCGACACCTTCGTTTTTCCATTGGACCGTCGTCCAACCTTGGTACGTTTTGATCCCTACGGCTGGGTGCTGAAGACCCTGAAGTTCGACCGACCAGTGACGATGTTGCGCTGGCAACTGGCCAACGACATCGATCCTTTGGGTCGCCTCGAAGCCGCCGAAGGGTTGGCGAAGCACAGCGACTCGGCCACGCAAGACGCCCTGGTTGCCGCGCTCACCGATGATTCGTGGGCGGTGGTGGCGGCGGCTGCGCGGTCGCTCGGCAAAATCGGCTCAGGTGCCGCGTGTGAGGCCCTGGCCCGCGCGCTGCCTGCCACGCAGGACCCACGGGCACGGCGGGCAGTGGTGGCAGCCCTCGGGGAGTTCCACGCCCCCGAACGCGCCGATGAAGCGCGCCGCGCCGCCACCGCGCTCACCACGCTGCTCAGCGGCGAAGAACCCAGCTATCGGGTGCTGGCTGAGGCCGCCCAGAGCCTGGGTCGCACGCGCACCGATGGCGTGGCGGCGACGCTGCGCCCCCTGGCCGAGCGCCCCACCTGGCATGCCCTGGTGGAAGGGGGCGCACTCGCCGGGCTGGGGGAAAGTGCCACCCCCGAAGCGGCCCGCTATTTGGCGGAAGTGGCCCGCGCCCCAGCGCGCCCCATGCTCATTCGCAGCGGTGCGGTCAGTGCCCTGCGCGTCCTCATCAGCACCGGACGGCTTGACCGTCAGGGGCAAGACTACATCGCCATACGCGATGCCCTGGTGGTGGCGCTGGACGATCCATGGGTGCGCTCACGCATCTTCGCCACGGTGGCCCTGCGCGCGTTGGATGACCCCGAGACCCTCCCCGCGCTGGAACGCACGGGCACAAGCATGCTGGAATCGCGCGTGCAGCGCCTCGCCCGCGAGGCCGCCCTGGCCATCCGCAGCGGCAAGCGTGGCGAAGGTGAGACGCGGCGCGTCCGCCAAGACGTGGAGTCGCTGCGCGAAGAGAATCGCAAGCTGCGTGACCGCCTGACCGTCCTTGAAACACGCCTGGGCAACGGCCACACCACCAACGGCAACGGCCACAGCAAGGGTGATGTGCCAGCCGAAAGTGAGGTCAATGGCGGGTAGCCATTTGCCTTTGGGGGGGTATGTCAAAAACATGCCCCCATGCACATGCCAAGAACGATGGGGCATATTTGCACCCCATCGTTCTTGGCATGGTGATGATTGCGCTGCCCTAGTCCACGATTCCACGCGGTTTTGTGTTGGCAGCCGTGGCACGCTCGATATAGACCTCACCGAAGGGATCGTCTTGGCGCACGGCGATGCGATGCAGGTGCCACAGCTCCAGCACGGCGATGAATGTGACGACGATGATGATGCGGCGCGACTGTTCCGCCAGCAAATCACCGAGCGTAATGGCGGGCTGTGCCGTCAGCAAGGCCTCGATCTCGGCGATCTTTTCCGCGACGGTGACGACGGGCAGGGGCAGTTCCTCGGGTTCGCGGTCCAGTCGCTCCAGCAGGACGCGCTGAAACGCGGCGGAGAGCGCGTTCACGCTCAGGCCCGTCAGGCGCGGCGGCACCCAGGCCAGCGCCTCTTCCACGCCCTGCGGTGGGGTGGTGCGCGCGAAGCTCTGCAAACCCGCCTCGGATCGTTCGCGCAACAGCGCCGCGATCTCCTTCGCGAGCTTATATTCCAGCAGGTTGCGGCGGATCGCTTCTGCATCCGCCAGCGCCTCCGCCGTTTCGGCTTCATCCTCGGGGCGATTGGTGCGCGGCAGCAAGCTGCGCGATTTGATCACCAGCAACCGCGACGCCAGTGCCACAAAATCGGCCAACCGCGCGATGGGTTGGTCGGGCTGCACGCGTAGATATTCGATGAACTGATCCGTCACCGCCACCAGCGAGATCGTCGTGATCTCCAATTGGCGTTTCTCGATCAAGTGCAGCAACAAATCCAACGGCCCCTCGAAGCTGGGCAGATGAATCTGATAGATGCCAGGTTCCCCTGGCGGCTCTTCGGTGGTCATGCAGATGTTGTATCACATCGCGGTCAACGTGGTTATGCTACAATGGGCATTGGTTAAGCCCTTTGTTTGGTTCATAGCGACGATTTTGCTGACGCACACGCCAGTGCCACTGTGGTCCCAAGTGCCCGTGACGCGCTTGAAGATCGCGGTGATGTTGGTGCACCAGTGCGCATGTCCCTTGAGATGGGTAGTGGAGCAGAGCGTAACTTTACATTGCTGACGTGATATGCTATCGTGTTCGCAATTCGCTCATCTGCTTGTCTGGTCATTCTCTGTGAAGAAGGGAACCCGCCATGCCATCCTGGTTTCCATTTCATCGATCCTCCCCCCGCAAGGATGCGCTGGCGCTCGACCTGCCCGAACGCGGGCCAACCACCATGCCCCCGAATATGAGCGAGATTCGTCGTCTGGATGTGCAGCATTTCATTTTGCGCAAGCAGATGGGCGGCAATTATCTCGCCCCGCTTACCCACCCAACGGCCATTCTCGACATCGCCTGTGGCACGGGGCGGTGGGCCATGGAGATGGCGACGAGCTTTCCCGAGGCACAGGTCACCGGCTTTGACATTCTGATGCCAACGCCAACCGCCAGCCTGGGTGCGGGCATCGCGGCCATCCCCACCAATGTCACCTTTTTGCAAGGTGATGCGCGCAAGCCGTTGGCATTCGCGGACGGCGCATTCGACTTTGTGCATCTGCGCTTGCTCTACGGCGTCCTCCCTGCTGCGTCATGGGAACCGTTGCTGCGCGAGGTCGTCCGTGTGACCCGCCCTGGTGGCTGGATTGAATCGCTTGAGGCGCTGCCGTTTCGCACGCGCCAGCGCGAAGGCATGGCGCAGATCATCGCTTGGTTCAGTGATGTGTTGCGGATGCGCGGGCATGACCCCATCATCGCAGTGAAGCTGCCTGTCTTGCTGCGTGCCGCTGGGCTGAGTGAGGTGACCCGCCGCGAGATCAACGAGTCGCAACATATCGAAGGGGAGATCGAGCAGCGCCGCCAGAGTGGCAGCTTCCTCATCGAGAGTCTGCGGGGACCCGTGGTCGCGTTTGGGTTGGCCACCGCAGTCAGGTTCGATGAGGTCGCGACCCGCGCGCACCATGAACTGATGGGCAACAGTCAGCAAAGCGGCTTCAACACCTATGTGACCTATGGCCGCCGGGATTAGGTGCCTTGGAGTTGGGTGGCTTCGATCTCCGCCAGTTGTTGCGTCAGTTGTTCATGCTCAACGCGATAGGCGCTGCTGAGGCGCGCATAGGGCAGTTCGCCCAGTTCCCCCGTCGCGCGCTCGTGGTCCAGCGCGATGATCGCGGCTCTGTTGGCACGCAGGCGCGCCTGCACCAATGCGGCCTCACCTTCGTTTTCGGTGTCGCGCGCCAGACCCAGACGCTGCAAGAGCGGGCGCATCGTCAGCCCTTGCAGCACCAATGAGACCCCGACGACCCCAAAGGCGATGATTTGCAGCGTATCACGCCCCGGAAAGGGTTGCCCATTGGCAATGGTGAGGGGGATGCTCAGCACCAGCGCCAAGGA
>JACDGC010000503.1 GCA_013815535.1 Ktedonobacterales bacterium | reverse complement strand
CCTGGGTGGATATCGAATGGGCCACGGAAGCGATAGCGCGGATCGATCTGCTGACACAGGCCGAGGCGGCGAGCGTCGATGTCATCATCTCTGCCCACGATTTCGCCGCGACGCCGGATGATGCCGCGCTGGATCGCCTGTTAGCGGACCTCATCGCGGCGGGGGGCGACGCGGCGAAGCTGGCCGTCACCGCACAGACGCCGGATGACGCGCTACGGCTGCTGCGGGCGACGGCGCGTGCAGCAGCCGCAGCGCCCATTCCCCTCATCACGATGGCGATGGGGGCGGCGGGGAGCATCACGCGGCTGGCGGGGCCACTCTTCGGGTCGGCGCTGACCTTCGCCATGGTGGGGCCATCCTCCGCGCCGGGTCAATTGCCGCTGACGCTGGTGCGCGACTATTGGCGCGCCTCGGGCTTACGAACCTGACGCGCTATTTGGTTGGGGGACCCTGGCGGATGCGCGCAGTGATGGCCTCGGTCGGCCAGGGCTGCCCATCCCCCCAACCAAAGGCCCAGGGGCTGATGTCCTCGATCCACCACGTCGCACCCGCTTCCTCATATGCCGCCGTGGTGGCGCGTGCGCTGGCCGGATCAGGCGTGACACCCGCGATGACCACATCAAAGGGCGGTGTCGCGGTGCGCTGCGCCAGGGTGAACGCCGTCAGGTCGCGCAGATGCGCTGGCGTCAGATCAGGGCCATCCAGGCTGCCCTGCGCGGCGAGGGGGAAGACGCCGTCCCACCGCGCGGCACGACGAAAGGGCGGCTTGTTGGGCCACATCCCCGCGACCCAGATGGGGATGCGCGGCTGCTGCACGGGCGTCGGCAAGAAGCGCCCCGGCCCGGACGATTCGATCATCGGTTGGGCGGTGTAGTGGGTGCCTTGGTGGTTGATGGGGTCGCCGCTCCAGAGTTCGTTCAGCAGCGCCAAGCCTTCGTCGAGCATCGCACCGCGCTGCTTTGCATCAGCGGTGTCGCCCAGCTGTGCTAACTCCCACTCGTGAATGCCGCTGCCCACGCCGAGGATCAGCCGCCCATGCGACAGGTGGTCCAGCGTCACCGTCTCGCGTGCCAGCTTGGTGATGCGCCGCCGGGGCAGCGGCGTCACCATCGGCCCGATGAGGATGCGCTCCGTTGCTAATGCCACCGCCGCCAACGCGATCCACGGGTCAGCGGTCGGCAGCGAATCAAACAGCACATGATCCCACAAGAAGAAGCCGTCCCAGCCCGCATCCTCCGCCTGCCGCGCGAGATCCGCCAGCGTGCGCGGCTGGAACGTGTCGCCGAAATTGGGAATGGAAAGCCCATAGCGCATGATGGTTGCATCGTCCTTTCACTTCTGGCACTGTCACCTCTCAGAGTATAGTTGGTAAACTTGCCAGCGAGTTTCAGGAATGAACTGCCCGAAAACGCTATTTGTCCTTGAGAAACTCAAATGTGGCGGCATGGTCGTGAAGCACGTGTTGTAGCGCCTGATCGAAGGCAGGGCGATCAGGGCTTTTCATGACGACCACCTCGTCACCTTCCTGCAATCCCTGTTCTTGAACGACATCAGGCGACAGCACGATCACCAAATTTTGACCGATACATTGTACCTGCATGGAATCGCCTCACTTTCTCAGTTAAGGTATCGTAATGAGTCGGCTACGCAACCACGCCGCAAACTCCCCTACCGTGAGTTGATGCTTCACAAGATCAAGCACCTGTTGTCCCAATTCATTATTATCCGGATCGGCAACATACTGAATGGTATAGCCATTGAGGCGCAAAAAGATCAAACCAGCAGCTGTAGCGGTCCGCTTATTTCCATCAATGAAAGCATGCGCTTGGGCGATGCCATCAATCAGCACGGCTGTTTACTCTGCTACATCAGCCCCTTGATAGTAAGCTGCCGCAAGTGGGCTAAGCAAAGTTGCCTCATCTCGTAAAGCTGGCTTTCCCCTGAATTGCTGATTGATCACCTTCACTTCATCTGCCGTCAGATATAGAGGCAAGGTGCTTATCCTTTCATCGAGAACCCATATCACCACCGCAAATTGACCTCAATATAACGCATTCTCAAAAACCTTGCCCATCCACCTAATTCTCAGCGATATTTGTGGTATGATCCATCCCAATCATGATTACCCAAATCACCACCACAACTGAATCCCTCGCCCCCGACGAACGCTATGAGGTCATCGTGGTGGGCGCGGGGCATGCGGGCTGCGAGGCCGCGCTGGCGGCGGCACGCATGGGCTGCCGCACCCTGCTCATCACCATGAACCTGGATAGCGTCGCGCTGATGCCCTGCAACCCCTCGATGGGCGGGCCAGCGAAGGGGCACCTCATCCGCGAGATCGATGCACTGGGTGGCGAGATTGGCCGTTGCACCGACGCGACCTTCATTCAGATTCGCATGCTCAACACGGGCAAGGGGCCAGCGGTGCAGGCGTTGCGCGCGCAATGCGACAAGCAGGCCTATCGGCTGGCGATGAAGTGGGCCCTCGAAGCCCAACCACATCTGACATTGCGCCAGGGCACGGTGAACGGCCTCATCAGCGATCCCACACCAGGCGCGGATGGTCGCCCCCGCGTGCGCGGCGTCATCAGTGGGTCGCGGCGCTTTTTGGCCGATGCGGTGGTCTTGACAACAGGCACCTTCATCAATGGCCGGTTGATCGTGGGTGACAAGACCACGCCGGGAGGCCGCGCGGGTGAGCCGCCCGCCCTCGGGCTGAGCGAGGAACTGAGCGCGCTGGGCATGACGGTGAAGCGCCTGAAGACAGGCACCCCGCCACGGGTAGATGCCCGCACCATCGACTTCAGCCAGGCTAGCGTGCAGCCCGGCAGCCCCACCCCCTATCGCTTCTCGTTCGATGCCACACCGCCCCAGGTGCTGCTGCCACCCGGCCCCCCCGCCGCGATCTACCCCATCCCCGAGGCAGCCCAGACGGAGTGGCGGGCGCAGTTGCCGTGCTATCTCGTTCACACCAGTGAAGCGACGCATGCCATCATCCGCGCGAATCTGCATCGGTCGCCGCTGTATACGGGGGTCATCCAGGGCGTTGGGCCGCGCTATTGCCCATCCATCGAGGATAAGGTGGTGCGGTTCGCCGACAAGCCCACCCATCAAATCTTCTTGGAGCCGGAGGGCTGGCGCACGGGCGAAGTCTATGTGCAGGGGATGAACACCAGCCTGCCCGAGGATGTGCAACTGGCCATGTTGCGGTCCATCCCCGCGCTGGCGCAGGCTGAGATCATGCGCGTGGGTTATGCCGTGGAATATGACTTCGTGCCGCCGGATCAGGTGGTGCGGACGTTGGAAACCAAGCGCATCGCGGGCCTCTTCCTGGCAGGGCAGATCAATGGCACTTCGGGCTATGAAGAGGCGGCGGCGCAGGGCTTGATCGCGGGCATCAATGCCGCGTGCGGGGTGCAGGGGCGCGCGCCATTCATCTTACGCCGCGACGAAGCCTACATCGGCGTGCTGATCGATGATCTGACGACCCAGACCATCACGGAGCCCTATCGCCTGCACACCTCGCGGGCCGAGCATCGGCTGTTGTTGCGACAAGATGCCGCCGACCTGCGCCTGACTGCTCGCGCCTATGATCTGGGCCTGGTCGGCGCTGACCGCATGGCGGCGGTGGCACGCAAACAGCATCTCGCCGCCGCCGCCCTTGATGCTTTGGAGCGCACGACCTTCACACCCTCGGTCCCTTTCCTCGCGCGCATGGAGGAGTTGGGGCTGGCTGGCTTTGGCCAAAAGATGACAGCGACCGAGCTGCTGCGCCGCCCCGAAGCCTCATGGGCACAAATCGCCACGCTGGCGACGACAAGTGGAGCGCCTTTGCCAGAGATCGACGC
>JACDGC010000502.1 GCA_013815535.1 Ktedonobacterales bacterium | reverse complement strand
GTGCATGGCAGCAAGCTGAGACGCTGGCGCGAGGGGAGAGAGGAACGATGCCTCCGCCGATTTTTGGATGAATGGCACAGACCATCGCCAGCATCCAAGCCCATCACGATTTCCACTCCTCTATGATCAGTCAGGGCATTTCGCTGACGGGCACAAGATCGCCAATCGGCGCTGCCGCACGCGCAAGCATGTGGAGCGCCAATGAGCATACGATGCGGTCGATGTGCAGGCGCGTCACGTCAGAGCAGACTGGTGGGGTCGATGTCGATGGTCCAGCCTGAGCCAACCTCTTGGGGGGTGAGGGCAGCGATGACGACGCGCGGGTCTGGCCCGCGCAGCACGATCTGCCAGCGATAGTGATTGCGCAGCCGTTCGATGAAGGCCGGCGCGGGGCCAACAATATCCGTCTCAGTCAGCCCCAAATTGTCGATCAAGCGCGCCAGATGATCCCCCAGCGAGATCGCTTCGGTCTGGCAGGTGTGGCGATCCTTATGGGTGTAGGTCAACTTGACGAAGCGCCGAAACGGGGGATAGTTATACGATTGGCGTGACGCAATCTCGATGGCATAGAACGCGGCAAAATCGTGATTGGCGGCGGCTTGAATGCAAAAATGGTCGGGACTGAAGGTCTGCAAGATGACGCGCCCAGGTGCGTCGCCGCGTCCGGCACGCCCAGCCACCTGCGTCAAAAGCTGGAAGGCCCGCTCGGGTGCGCGATAGTCGGGCAGGTAGAGCGCGACATCCGCCGCGACGATGCCCACCAACGTCACGCCGGGCACGTCCAGCCCTTTGGCGATCATCTGGGTGCCGACCATGATGTCAACCTGCTTTTCGGCCAGCGCGCGGGCGAAACCAGCATGGTCGCCATAGCCACGCACCGTGTCAGCGTCCCACCGCAGCACACGCGCCTGGGGGAAAAGCTCGCGCACGGTTGATTCCACGCGCTCCGTGCCGACACCAAAGAAGCGGATGGCGTTGCTGCCACAGCGATAGCAAACTTTAGGGGGCGTCTCACGCCAGTTGCAATAGTGGCAGATGAGTTTATCTTCGTGCTGATGGTGCGTCAGGGGCACGTCGCAGCGCCCACACCGCATGGGATAGCCACAGTCACGGCATAGCACACACGTCGCCGCGCCCCGCCGATTCAGATAGAGGATCGTTTGCTCGCCCCGTGCCAGATTTTCCGCCATCGCCGTCAATAATTCGCGACTGAGGATGCTGGTGTGCCCTTCGTGCAGTTCCGCCCGCAGATCGACAATGGTGACGGGCGGCAACGGCTGGGGGTTGGGGCGTTCGTGCAATTCCAGCAGGGCAAACTCGCCTGCCTGGGCACGATGATACGTTTCTGTGGCGGGCGTGGCGCTCCCCAGCACCACAGCGGACCCCGTCAGCCGCGCGAGGGTCAGCGCCACCTCGCGCGCGTGATAGGTGGGGGCGCGGCCATCCTGCTTGTACGAACCGTCGTGTTCTTCATCCAAGATGATGAGGCCCAGGTCGGGTAGCGGCGCGAAAATGGCCGAGCGTGACCCCACCACCACATCCACCGCGCCCGAGCGGATGCGCCGCCACTCACGCTGGCGGTCTTGCGGGCGCAAACCACTGTGCAGCAACGCCACGCGCCCAGGGAAGCGCGCCGCAAAGCGACTGACCGTCTGGGGCGTCAGGGCGATCTCGGGCACCAACACCAGGCCGCGCCGCCCCCGCGCCACCGCCGCCGCCAACGCACGCAGATAGACCTCGGTCTTGCCGCTGCCAGTGATGCCGTGCAACAAGATAGGGCGTGCCGCCACGGTCGTCTCGGCATCGGGCACGCCATCGGCGGCGGACCAGAGGGCCAGCTCGGTGGCGGCATCCTGCGCGGCAATGATGTGCGCCACAGCCTCTGCTTGCCCTGGCAGCAGCGCCAGGGGCGGCGCGCCAGCCAGCACGGCATGCGCCACGGTGACAGCGGGCGCGTCCTCGGTGGCGACGATGCCCGCCCGCTCAAGCATGGCCAGCGCGGCGGGGGTGGCACGCGTCAAGCGCAACACCTCGCGACGCGGTCGCGCGCCCTCTGGCGTGGCAACTAAGAGATCAGTCACCGCCAGCGCGGCACGCAACCGCACCAATTCACGGGTTGATGGCGCGGGGGGGGCCAGCGCGGCGGTTGTCCCCGCCGTGGCGATGCGCTGCAACAGCGCCCCGCGTCCGCCACGTTTGCTGCGCACAGCGACGGGGTGCACCGTCAGCGCCTGCGGAGGCGTGCCCGCAAGCTGCTCCTGCGCAGACTGTCGCCATTGCGCGATGGTGGCCACATCACCCACCAATCGCACCAGCGCGTCCGGCACCACCGTGCGCGACGTCTCGGGGTGCGCGACGCGGCTGAGCGCGC
Organism: Ktedonobacterales bacterium; assembly: GCA_013815535.1. GTDB lineage: Bacteria > Chloroflexota > Ktedonobacteria > Ktedonobacterales > JACDGC01 > JACDGC01. The sequence continues at coordinate 1,482 of JACDGC010000502.1, read as the reverse complement.
CGCGTGCTTCCAAGGTGGTGATGAGCGCCGCCGCGCGTTTGGTGCCAAGCGCGCGGCGCACGGTCCCTTCATCGGCATGCCCGGCACTGCCCAACAACCCCAGCAGCGCGCGGGCATCAGCGTCGTCCTCGGCGGCGACCAAGGGCGCACTCGTCAGCGTATGGTCAGCTGGGGCAACGAGGTCAATCTTGGGCTTGGCGGTCATCCCCGCCGCGACGATGCGCACCGCCTCGACCAGCGTGCAGAGGTACGTCTCGGCCAGCCAGTCCGCTAGTGCGCGATGGGGGCCATCGAGCAGGGGGGTGGGGTCCAGCACCGCGCGAATGGCCCGCAGCCGCTCGGCCTCCACCCCTTCGGCATCGCGCGTGATGACCCAAATGATGCCATTCACCAACTGCGCGCCAAAGGGGGCCAACACCATCTGCCCCAGCGCGGACTGGGCGGATAATTCGGCGGGGATGGTGTAGACAAAGATGGGGGCATGGCGCTGGTCGCCCCAGGCCGCACCGTGCAGCACCAACACATGGGCGAAGAGGGGAAGGGTGCGGTCAGGTTGCTCCATGTGCGTTTCATCCTGCTGGGAGTAAAAAAACGCGCCACCTATGGGCGCGTTTCTCCTCTGCGGTCATTTCCCATTCCCACGCACTTATGTGCTTGACGGAAATGCGGTGGTTGGTTCTAGCGGCGGGCAGAAGCGGTGCGGCGGCGATTGCTGCCCGGCAAGAACTTCGACAATTCTTTCTGCTTCTCAAAGCCCACCATGTGGCTGGGATAGATGCGAATGAAATAGTAGATCCAATAGACGACGATGACCGCCAACCACCCTACCCACGCCACATGCCAGATGCGCCACGCAAAGAACGACGAGGTCAAGGCATAACGAAAACCAAGGATAACCAGACCCGCGATAGCCCATGGCAGCAACTGATCCGACATGCGATCAAGGAAATATTTGCGGACGCGATGATTTTTGATGGTGGGGATCTTCCGGCGGCCCTCGACTTTATAATAGAGCGGCAACAACAACCCCAGAATGCCAACGAGCAGCAACCATGGAAGAAAGTTCATTGCGGTGGGCAACCCGGAGGTGGTGTTTAAGCCCTCCGTCGCAGGATCAGTGAAGAGCCAAGCAACCAAGTTTCCCATGAGCGACCTCCCGCAGTGCCAGGGGGCGCAATAGCGGCACTACGCATAAAGACTTTTCCTCATCATACCAGAAACAGCAGAGAAGGTCAAACGGATGGGAGGTTTGCCAGCGAGACGCCACATGAGGATGCGGCAGGCCCCTGGCCGTGTCGCCACGCATGCCAGGGGACCTGCCGCCGGGGGAATGCTTATTCTTGAATGGTGATGCCCATGCTGCGGGCGGTGCCCGCGATGAGGTTCTCAGCCGCCTCGACGCTGTTGACGTTGAGATCTTTCATCTTCGTTTCAGCGATGCTGTGCAGTTGGGCCTTGGTGATGCTGCCAACCTTGGTCTTG
>JACDGC010000501.1 GCA_013815535.1 Ktedonobacterales bacterium | reverse complement strand
GCCCAAGGGTTGACCTATCGCACGCTCATTGAGCCGCCAATGATGGTGGTGGATGGGCAGATCCGGCGTGTGGGGGAGCATGGTGCCGACGACTAGGCGCACGGGGCGGTGCTGCCTCTACGCGGCACCGCTTGCCCGTGGCAATAGGGGTTCCAAGGGGGAGGGTCCCCCTTGGGCGGGTCCAGGGCGGCCAGCCCTGGGCACAGCGCAGCGAGCGAAACTGCCAGCGCGGGAAAGGATGAGAGGGGGATTGGGGGAGAGAAGGGAAAGTCACGAAGCAATGCTCGGTGTCCCTTCTCTCCCCCAAAATGCTGCTGATGTGGCTTTCTTCCCCTCGCGCACTCGCTGCCCGGCGTCCCGGCGGAGCGCAGCTCCGTAAGGACGAAAGGGAGCGAGCGCCCACCGCTTGGCGGTGGCGCATGTCGCCGCGTGGCGGCGACTGCGAGCGAGCGGACACAACAAAGCCGATGGCGCAGCCGCAATATTAGTATCACGCATCATAGAAAATGCATTCACATTTTTTGCCCTTCGCGCCGCTCTGCGCCTGGGCTACAACTAGCTTTTCTGTCAAAACTTACGACGAAAGGAAAACTATCATGGATAAGACCACGCAATCCACAGCGCGACGCACGAAAAAGACGCGGCGGATCGGCCCCTTTACGCGGGAACGGTGGGTCCATTGGTCGGAGGTAGCCCGCTACATGGATGCTCAGCCAGAGCGGTGCATCACCGCGCCATTCCCCGATGATCCCCCGATCTCGTATCGGCTGCTGAGCAACATGGCGCAATTCAGTCTGGTGCGGCATCGCAACAGCGATTGCCGTTGGCAACTGTCGCCGCGTTGGCAAAGCATCCTGGCGCGTCTTGCTCAAGGTTTGCCCGCCGAAGAACGGGACAAGACACAAGCTGCGGTCATCGAGGGTACCCCGTTTGTGGTCGATTTTGGGGTAGACACGCTCTACGTCAACATTCTCGCCGAAGAGGCCCCCTTGCCCTTCCTAGAGGCGTTGGCGACGCTCAAGGGACGCGCCCAGGTCGACTACAAGTCGGTGGAAACGCCCTGGCTCTTTGGGGGGTCGGTGTTATCCCTGCTGCCCAATGGGAAAGGGACGGGACAGACGGGCGGGGTGAGCTGGGGCTACATCCTCCGCAATGACTTGGTGGAGATCCGCTTGCGGAAGAAGCCCATGTCCGGGATTGTGGCCGCCGTGCATTTCCTCGCCGAATGCCTCTGGCTCAATGGGGCGAAACCGTCCTTGGATCTGATGACCAAGGCCTTCCGACGGATGTGGTCCGATCCGGATGCCTTCGCCGATGTCCATTACCAGTTGAGCCAGATTCATCTCTGTGCGGATATCGCTCACTTTCCGCTAACCGATGCGTACTTGCCCCACTTGGTGACGCACTCCATCAAGCGCACGGTGCATCTGCCCTCCCATGCCGATCTAGCGCTTGATGACAGCCTCTATGATGAGCACACGAGCGTGAGTGACGATGATGACTGGCTCTTCAATGGCATGCCGCCCCAGGACTGGTACGACGCTGATCCTGATCTCCCTGATGATGCGTATGCCGACGACGATGATGGCGAAGATGACCAGGACGAGGATGAGGGCGACCAGGAAGAAGAGGAAGATACCACCCAGTGGCATCCCGAAGGGGCGAAGGTGCATTGGCGCGGCAAGGCGATGGAAGGCATCGGCTTCTCTCCGGCGGGCGATCTGTCGGCGGCATGGTATGACAAGATTCTGGAAGAACGCAAGGTGAAAAAGACCTGGATGCGCGAGATCCACAAGGCGGGGGGCTGGGAACTAGGGATGCTGCTGACGCGCATCGAGCTGCGCTATCGGCGCGGCATTCTCAATGAACTAGAGGTTGCCTTTGGTACAGAAAAGGGGGCGAGATGGTTTGATGATCCCTATGTCGCTCTCGACCACTTGGGCGAGATGTGGGGCTTTGGTGTGGGGTATCCGCCAGAGTATGACCACTTGCCGGATGTAACGCATCGCGGTTGGATGCGCCTGGCCGTACCTGACCCTAACGATGGTACGCGTTCGCGTTGGGCAACCGATCCGCTTTGGGAAGTGGTGCAGCGCGTGCCGTTTGCCCAAGGGCTGCCTAAGCCGCTCAAACGGGCGAAAGAAGCCAAGCCTGACCTCGATAAGATAGATGCGGAGATTCGTGGTTTGCTCGTTTCGCGGGCGATGCTGCGCGGTTCATATCTGAAAGCACCTGCGGAAATCTCTCAGGAACTGGAAGCATTTGACGAGCGTATTGCAGAATGGGATTCGGCACGGGGGCGTAATTTCGCCGAGGATGTACGTGAACGGGCACGCATGGCTGGTAAAAAACTACCGTATAAACCCTCTCTTGTTTTTCCTCGCGACATGGAAAGATTAAAGAGAAGGAACTGTTTTTAATTTAGTCAGTAGGATGAGATTACTTTCAATGCATTATGACAGACAGCATGTTTCAAATAACATGCTGTCTGCTTTAGAGTCTCGCCAATTCTTATTGGATGCACTTATAGCTTCAAGAATTTGCTTGATTATGGTTTCTTGCATGTCATCAAGTTTGGTTTTATTAATCCTTGAAATCGATTCTTCTTGGTTTGCTTTCTGATTCTGCTCTATCAATGGTTCGCTTCACTGCTGATATGGAAAAGATTCCACGATATTGAAACACCTGAAGTGGTTCCGCTCCCTTTTTGATAGGGAAACGATTACTGCCAAGTAAGGGCTTCCTGAAAGAACACTGCCATCAACCGCGAGGTACGTCGCGCGATTTCTTGTGCCGAGTATCCTTCTCCCTGCTCCAACCACCAAGTAATGGCTTTTACTATCATCGCTGAGGTTATATCAGTGATGAAGGTATCAGTATGGATGGGATGGATTGCCCCATCCTTACCGTGGGGGAGCCGTCCACGTTCCGCGAGCAATTCGATGAGAGCCATTTGCATCTTTTGGACAAACCAGGGACTGCCTTTTCTACCCAGTAGCGCTCGGTACAGGCGCTTATAGCTGGCGATATGCTCGAAGAATGTCATCCAGATAGCAGGAGGATGCTCTAATCCGAGCTCGCCAATGGCTTCATGCAACGCATTCATGGCTTCGGCAAAGATCTGCTCCACTAAATCATATTTATCCTGATAAGTGCGGTAAAAAGCGGCACGGCTGATCATCGCTCGTTCGGTAATTTGCCCGATGGTCAGGGCATCAAAACTTTGTTCCTCGATCAATTCAATCAAGGCTTCACGCAACAATTTCTGAGTGCGTCTTACCCGTAAATTGCCCACTGGTCGAGTCATTTTTCGTTCCCTGTCTCAGTTGAGACACTTTACTGAAAGTGATCCTTGTTTCTTGCTCAGGATCACGTTACCTTAAAGACAGATTCCCTCATGTGAGACAGTATGTTCCTTTTAAAGCATCTTGTCCAGGGAAAAGAAAGGAACAATAACTATGCATTCCTTCGCGCGTAGCCGCCATGACACGACAAGCCAACAGACCAAAGGGTTGCTGCTCAATGGGGGGATTGGCTATGATATCAACGGATCGTTGCTTGATTTTTTCGCATTTCGAGGGCAGTGGCGCGCACTCCGACAGCGGACTATTGCTCTTGCGCAATTGCAAATAGGTGAGCATGTCCTAGATGTAGGATGTGGGACCGGAACGTTGGCAATTGCTGCTCAGCGTTTAGTGGGTAAAACGGGACAGGTTGCGGGGGTCGATCCCAGTGCGCAACAAATTGATCGAGCCCGCAGGAAAGCGACTCGCCGCCACTTGCCTATTACATTTCAGAGCGGGGTAATTGAGCAACTCACCTTCCCTGAGCAGACATTTGCTGTGGTCTTCTCCACAC